>NZ_JBSGJD010000069.1:0-38727 GCF_053605405.1 Amycolatopsis sp. NPDC003861 | reverse complement strand
TGCACCTTCGTCACCAGGGGGCAGGTCGCGTCGATCGTGCGCAGGTTCCGGTCCGCGGCCTCCTGGTGCACCATCGGCGAGACGCCGTGGGCGGAGAACACCACCAGCGCCCCCTCGGGCACCTCGGACGTCTCGTCGACGAAGATCGCGCCGCGCTCGCGCAGCGTCTCGACGACGTGCTTGTTGTGCACGATCTCCTTGCGGACGTACACCGGCGCGCCGTAGACCTCGAGGGCCTTCTCCACGGCGATCACCGCGCGGTCGACGCCTGCGCAGTAACCACGGGGTTTGGCGAGCAGGACCCGCTTGCCGGAAGCGGTTCCGGTGATCGTCGGGGTACCCGCGGGCTCGATTCCGGGACTCGCTGAACTCATGCCCCCAGGGTACGGGCAGCCACGAGACGACCTCGAAGTCCCTTTCGGGTGAGCTTCGTCCCCCTGACGAGTTGTGCCGGGCGTCACGCGCTGCGCGCGTCCGGTTGGGCAGGAGCGGCGGTCATGCGGCAGGCTGGACCCATGAAGCCATTCCCGCTCCCCCTCCGGGTCGCCGCGGGCCTCGCCGTCTCCACCGCCGAGCGGGTTCGCGAACTTCCCCGGCAGCTGGCCGGGCTCCCGGTGACCGTGGTCAGCCAGGTGCTGCAGGCCTCCATGCGGGTGCAGCAGCACGTCACCGAGCTGGCGATCAAGGGCGACAGCGCCCTGTCGAGCCTGCGCCCGATCGAAGACACCCCCAGTTGGGCGACGTTCGACGAGGACGCCGAACCGGACGTCCCGCCGGCCCGGCCGAAGTTCGCCGACGTGCCCGAGCCGCGCACGGAGATCAATGGCCGCGTGCCGTCGGCCTCCGAGCTCGAGGCCGAGCTCGGCGATCCGTGGGCCGACGAGGAACGCGCCCTCGCCGAGGACCACGCCGACGGCGAGAACGACAGCGAGGACGAGCCGCCGAAGACGCCCAAGCCCGGCACGCCCAAGGTCGACAAGAAGACCAAGAACGAGACGCCGAGGACCAGCGCCGGAGGGTACGAAGGTCCGGCCGGGCTGACCGGCTACGACCAGCTCACCCTCCCGCAGCTGCGGGCCCGGCTGCGCCAGCTGTCGATCGAGCAGCTCGAGACGATCCTCGAGTACGAACGCGCCCACGCCGACCGCGCGTCGTTCACCGGCATGCTGTCCCGCCGGATCGCCAACGCCCGCAAGACGGAAGAGGCCGGGGAAGACGGCGCGGACGGCCGGTGAGCACCGAGTCCGCACAGGCTCCCGCCAGCACCGCGGAGGCGCCGTGGCCGGTCCGGACCGTCGCGCGCAAGATCGGCGACTGGATCCACCGGCTCGGCGCGGTCTGGGTCGAAGGCCAGGTCACCCAGGTCAGCTCGCGCCCGAACACGCAGACGGCGTTCCTGACCCTGCGCGACCCTTCGGCGGACGTCTCGATGTCCGTCACCTGCCCGAACTGGCTGATCCGCGAGATGGAGCCGCCGCTGCGGGAGGGCGCGAGCGTCATCGTGCACGCGAAGCCGTCGTACTTCTTCGGCCGCGGCACGATCAGCTTGCGCGCCGACCAGATCCGCGCCGTCGGCATCGGTGAACTGCTGGCCCGGATCGAACGGCTGCGCAAGCTGCTGGCCGCCGAAGGCCTGTTCTCGCCGCAGCGCAAGCGGCCGATCCCGTTCCTGCCGAAGGGCGTCGGGCTGATCACCGGCCGCGCGTCGGCGGCGGAGCGGGACGTGCTGGCCAACGCCCAGCGCCGGTGGCCGCACGTGCGGATCAAGGTGCTCAACACGGCCGTCCAGGGCTCGCAGGCCGTCCCGCAGGTCATGCGGGCGCTGCGGATCTTCGACGCCGACCCCGAGATCGACGTCATCGTCATCGCCCGCGGCGGCGGCAGCGTCGAGGACCTGCTGCCGTTCTCCGACGAAGCGCTCTGCCGCGCGGTGTCGGCCGCCGGCACGCCCGTGGTCAGCGCGATCGGGCACGAACCCGACACCCCGCTGCTCGACCACGTCGCCGACCTGCGCTGCTCGACGCCGACCGACGCCGGCAAGCGGATCGTGCCGGACGTGCGCGAGGAGACCGAGCGGGTCCGGCAGATGCGCGACCGCGGGCGCCGCGCCCTGCACGGCTGGGTCGACACCCAGGCGCGGCTGCTCAACCAGATCCGCAGCCGCCCGGCGCTGGCCGACCCGCTGGGCCCGATCCAGCGGCGGCAGGACGACGTCGACGTCCACCGCGAACGCGCCCGCCGCGCCATGTTGAGCCTGCTGGCCAAGGACCAGGCCGAAATCGCGAACGCGCGGGCCCGGCTCACCGCGCTCGGCCCGGCGGCGACGCTGGCCCGCGGGTACGCGGTCGTGCAGTTCGTCGACGCCGAAGGCAACCTCCAGGTACTCCGCTCCGTCTCCGAAGTCGAGGCCGGTGCCCAGCTGCGCGTGCGCGTGGGCGACGGCGCGATCAAGGCGGTGGCGGAAGGAGAGCAGGAGTGAAGGTGACGTTCCTTCCGCTCACCGTGGACGCCGCCCGCCGGCTGGGCGCGCGTCCGCTGCTGGACCAGGCGGTCCGCACCGACCGGGCCGCCGCCGAGTGCTGGACGGCCCTGCTCGCCGGGTGCGGCACCGCGGCCCGCCGCGACCTGGGCCCGCAGCTGCGCCGCCTGTCCGAGGTGACGTCGATGCAGGTCGGCTCGCGCTGGTGGTTCGCCGAGGGCGCGGGGCACCGCAAGCGGGTGGCCGGGGCGCAGGAGAACCTCGAAGAGGCGATCGCGGACGGTGACGGGCAGGAGTTCGCTCTCGCCTTCGTGGGTTACGACCACGCGATGGCCAGCGCGGTAGTGTGCGCGAACAGCGCCAACCCATCAGCCCGGAAGGTCGGAGAACACCGAGCGTGAGTGAAACAGCCAGCGAGGAACTCGGCTACGAGCAGGCGCGCGACAGGCTCGTCGAGGTCGTCCGCGAGCTCGAAGCGGGCGGACTGTCGCTCGAGCAGTCGCTCGCGTTGTGGGAGAAGGGCGAGAAGCTCGCGAAGGTCTGTGAGCGCCATCTCGAAGGCGCCCGCGAGCGCATCGAGGCTGCTCTGGCCTCTGTGGAGGACGAAACCGCCGACGGTCAGTGACGTTTGCCATGCTCTCGGCATCGGGAAACCGGACAGGGATCTGACAGACTGGCTACCCGCCAGTTCCACGATCCGGGAGGCACAGATGCCCGCCGCAGACAGTCGTCGTGAAGCGCCCGACCGCAACCTCGCGATGGAGCTGGTCCGGGTCACCGAAGCGGCCGCGATGGCCGCCGGCCGGTGGGTCGGCCGCGGGGACAAGATCGGCGGGGACGGCGCGGCCGTCGACGCGATGCGCCAGCTCGTCTCGACCGTGTCCATGCGCGGGGTCGTGGTGATCGGCGAGGGCGAGAAGGACGAAGCGCCCATGCTGTTCAACGGCGAGGAAGTCGGCAACGGCGACGGCCCGGACTGCGACGTCGCGGTCGACCCGGTCGACGGCACCACGCTGATGGCCAAGGGCATGCCCAACGCCCTCGCCGTGCTCGCGGTGGCCGAGCGCGGCGCGATGTTCGACCCGTCCGCGGTGTTCTACATGGAGAAGCTGGCCGTCGGGCCGGACGCGGCCGGCAAGGTCGAGCTCGGCGCGCCGATCGCGGAGAACATCCGCCGGGTCGCCAAGGCCAAGCACAGCAGCGTCAGCGACGTCACCGTGTGCATCCTCGACCGCCCGCGCCACGAGCAGATCATCAAGGAGGTCCGCGAGGCGGGCGCGCGGATCCGGTTCATCTCCGACGGCGACGTCGCGGGCGCGATCGCCGCGGCCCGCCCGACCACCGGCGTCGACATGCTGATCGGCATCGGCGGCACCCCCGAGGGCATCATCGCGGCCTGCGCGATGAAGTGCCTCGGCGGCGAGCTGCAGGGCCGGCTGTGGCCGAAGGACGACGCCGAGCGCGAGAAGGCCCTCGGCGCCGGGCACGACCTCGACCGGATCCTGCTGAACGACGACCTCGTGCGCGGCGACAACGTCTTCTTCTGCGCCACCGGCGTCACCGACGGCGACCTGCTGCGCGGCGTCCACTACCGCGAGGGCGGGGCGACCACGCAGTCCATCGTGATGCGGTCCAAGTCCGGGACCGTCAGAATGATCGACGGCTACCACCGGCTGAACAAGCTGCGGGCGTACTCCTCGATCAACTTCGACGGCCACCTGGACGCGCCCGCCGACGACGTCGTGCCCCCGCTGCCGTAAGGAGATCCGTGCCCAGGCGACTGCTGGTTCTGCTGGCCCTGCTGCCGGTCCTGGTCCCGGGCACCGCCGCGGCCGCCCCCGCGATCGTCGGGGGCGCCGGCGCCGACCAGCCGTACCCGTTCACGGTGTCGCTGCACTCCGCGTCCGGCAAGCTGTTCTGCGCCGGCGCGCTGATCGCGCCCACCTGGGTGGTCACCGCCGCGCACTGCGCGTTCGACAAGACCCCGGCCACGATCTCGGTGCGCGCCGGCACGAACGACGTGCACCAGGGCGGCGAAACCGCTCAGGTCGCCGGGATCGTGGTGCACCCGGCGTTCAACACCCAGAGCCCGGCGGGCGACATCGCGTTGCTGCGGCTGGCCGCGCCCGCCGCGGCGGCGCCGATCGGGCTGGCGGCGGCCGCGTCGCCGGGGACCGCGACCCGGATCCTCGGCTGGGGTCAGACCTGCCCGAAGCTGAACTGCGGCGAGCTCCCCACGACGCTGCAGCAGCTCGACACGCGGATCGTCGAAGGCACCAAGTGCACATCGGTGTTCGACGGCACGGCCGAGCTGTGCACCGACAACCCCGGCGGCAAGTCCGGGGCGTGCTTCGGCGATTCCGGCGGCCCGGAGATCGTGCGCGACGGCGACCACTGGCAGCTCGTCGGCGTTACCAGCCGGCCGGGCAACAACGAACCGGAATGCGCGACGGCGCCGTCGATCTACACCTCCGTCGTCGCCTACGCACCCTGGATCGCGGAGAAGACGAAGGCCTGACCTACTCGGCGTTGCTCGAGTGGCCCGGGAACAGGTGGGCGTCCGGATCGAGCGCGACGGCGATGTTGTTGACGGCCGTCGCGGCCTCGCCGAAGCCGGTCGCGATCAGCTTCACCTTCCCCGGGTACGCGGCGACGTCGCCGGCCGCGTAGACGCGTTCGCGCGCGGTCGCCATCGTCGAGTCCACGGCGATCGCGCGGTGGTGGATCTCCAGGCCCCAGCTCTCGATCGGGCCCAGGTCGGCGGTGAACCCGAGCGCCGCGACGACGGCATTGGCCGCAAGCCGCTCTTCGCCGCTGCCCTTGATCGAGACGTCGACGGCTTCGAGCGAGCCGTCCGGCGCTTCGACGAACCGCGTGACCTCGGCGTCGGTGATGATCCGGGTGCCGAGCTCGCGCGCTTGCCGGACGATCGACTCGGCGGCGCGGAACTTCGCGCGCCGGTGCACCAGCGTCACGCTCGCCGCGACCGGGTGCAGCGCGAGGATCCAGTCGAACGCCGAGTCACCGCCGCCGACGACCACGACGTGCTGCCCCGCGTGCGCCTGCAGCGAGGGGACGAAGTGGACCATGCCGCGGCCCAGCCAGCCGTCGCCGGCCGGCAGCGGGCGCGGGGTGAACTCGCCGATGCCCGCGGTGATCAGCACCGCGCGGGCCCGCAGCGTCTCGCCGCCGTCGAGGGTCAGCTCGACGCCGTCGGCGGCCGGCTCCAGCTTTTCGGCCTTGCGGCCCAGCAGGTACTTCGGCTTGAACGGCGCGGCCTGCCGCACCAGGCCCTCGACCAGATCGCGGCCGCGGACCTCGGCGAACCCGCCGACGTCGTAGATCATCTTCTCGGGGTACATCGCGGTCACCTGGCCACCGGGCTCGGGCAGCGAGTCGACCACCGCCATCGAGAGGCCGCGGAACCCGGCGTAGTAGGCGGCGAACAGGCCCGTCGGGCCCGCGCCGATGATCACGATGTCGTAGGAGTCCCCAGGGACTTCAGTCATGCTCGCTCCAGCCAGTGGTGGATGGCGGTGATCGAGAACACAGCCGATCCTAGCCGGATTGCGCGGGGATGTTCCGGTGTCCGTGGAGGCCGAGCAGCCAGGTGTGCCGGATGGCTTCGCGGGCGTGGTCGTAGGCGTCGTCGGTGGCGAGCCAGATGGCCTGGGTGAGCAGTTCGATCGTCGCGGCGACGACGGTCCGCGCCGTGAACGGCGGCGGCAGCGGCCGGCCCGGCTCGGTCGTGCGCAGCCACACCGCCGTCCGGTCGAACACCGCTTCGCTCGCGCGCAGCATCTCCTCGCGTGCTTCGAGGCCCGCGTCGCCGAGGGCGTAGATCTCCAGCAGGACCGCGCGGGCCACCACCGGACGGCGGCGCACGTAGTCGACGACGACGTCGCCGCACGCGGTGACGGCGTCGAGCGGGCTCGGGGCCTCGACGGCCGCCGCGACGCCCTGGTCGAGGAATTCCGCGGTCACCGCCCGGTAGGCGGCCAGGAACGCGGCCTGCTTGCCGGTGAACTGCTCGTAGAACGACGTGCGGGAGACCCCCGCCGCCGCCGTGATGTGGCCGACCGTGGTGGCCGCGTAGCCGCGTTCGCCGACGTTGACCAGGACCGCCTCGACCAGCCGGGCGCGCTGGACCTGCGCCACCTCTTCCCGGCTGAGGCTGTGCGGCCCTTTGGGGAGACGGGTCTGCATCGCGGCACCGTACCCGGCGGGCGGCCCCGCCGGGTACGGCCGCCGTCAGGCCGGCTGTTCCGGGTCGAGCGCGTTGCCCGCGGGGATGCGCCCGCAGCTCGACGGCGCCGCCTTCCCGGCGAACCGGTCGGCCAGCCAGGCAATCGCCGCGGGCGCCCACGCCGCCGCGCCGCCGACGTGGCTGAGCGCGTCGTACTGCGTGTACTTGATCGAGCGGTTGCCGGTGGCGCAGTACTGGCGGGCCAGCGCCCGGACGTCACCGGCCACCATCACGCCGTCACCGGTGCCGATGCCCGGGAGGTTGCTCGTGGTCCCTTCCAGGAACCCGGCGTTGCCCTGCGCGATGAAGCCGGGCACCGACGGGGTCGGCGCGGACCCGATGTTGACCTTGTTCACCGCAGCGACGAACGGCGGCACCGAGTTCGGGTTCGCGTACGCGGGCTTCGCGATCTTCTGCCACGTCAGGCCCGGGTACCGGCCCAGGGCGGTGATGATCGACGCGTGCTCCAGCTCGTCGAGCACCTTCAGCCCGTACTCGCTCGCGTACGGCCGCAGGTCGATGTCGTAGCTGCGCGCGACGCCGATCAGCGCCATCGGGATGACGCCGGACCAGACCGGGCTGCCGCCGACGTACTTCAGGTTGTGCGCGGGGTCGACGAGCACGCCGCCTTCGGTGAAACCGACGAGGTTTTCGTTGACGTCCGGGGCATAACTCGGCGCCAGCGCGGCCGCCCAGCCGGTCGCGATCGCCCCGCCCGAGTAGCCGAGGAGGCCGAACTTCGTGCTCTTGGTCATCCCCGTCGCGGCCGAGCTCGTCACGGCCCGGATCGAGTCGAGCGTGTTCGTGCCGTACTCCGGCCCGGCGGCGAAGTCCGCGGTCTGCCCTTCGGTGTCGGGCACGACGACGTTGTAGCCCAGCAGGAGCGACGGCAGGAGCAGCAGCGACTCGCCGTTGGGCAGGAGGCCGCCGAGGGTGACGTCGCCGGCGATCGCCCGCGACGGCGCGTCCGCGGGGTCGAGCGAATCGTAGGCCGACTGGTACGACACGGCTTTCGTGGTGTCGCCGGTGATGCTGCGGACGACCGAGGTGACGTTCGCGGCCGGGCGGCCCTGCGCGTCGGTGGTCCGGTAGAGCAGCTGGACGGCCCGCACCGGCGTCGCGAGCCCGACGACGTGGTAGGCCAGGGTCCGGGTCTTGAGGACGGTCCCGGGCGCGTAGGACGACAGCGGCGCGCTGCCGTCGTAGGAGTAGAAGGAATCGGACGACGCGGCAGCGGCCGGAGTGGCCGGGGCGGCGGCGAGGGTCAGCGCGAGCGCGGCGGCGAACGCGGCGGTGCGAACGGTCATGACTCCCCTTTGAATCATGAAGCTGATCACGCGGATCGCCGTAACCTACCAGCGAGTAGGTGTCATGTACAGCCGCGTACACGATCTAGCGGCACCGCACCACCGGGACGTGCCGCACCGGGAAGTTCACCGAGTTCGCGATGAAGCACTGCTCGTGGGCGTCGTGGTGCAGCGCGGTCGCCTTTTCGGCCATGCTCGCGCCGGCCACCGTCACCTCCGGGCGCAGGACCACTTCGGCGAAACGGCCGCCGTGGGTGCCGTCCTCGCGCATGACACCGCTCGCGTGGTCGACGTAGCCGGTGACCACCACGCCCGCGCGGGCGCACACCGACAGGTACGTCAGCAGGTGGCACTGCGACAGCGTCGCGACGAGCAGGTCTTCGGGGTTCCAGCGGTCGGCCGCGCCCAGGAATCCCGGGTCGGCGGAGGCCGCCAGCGTGGGCTTGCCCGCCGCCTCGACGTCGTGGTCGCGGACGTAGCCGCGGTAGTGCGTGGTGCCGGGGTCGCCGCTCCAGCGCACCGTGACCGCGTAGTGGTGTTCCCTCCTCATGCTCCGGTTCCTCCCAGTGCGGACATCGTCGACAGGACGTGGGCGCGGGCCAAGGCGGCGGCGTCTTCGGGCCGCCCCTCGGTGATGGCGGCGACCAGGTGCCGGTGTTCCGCGTCGACCTGCGCGGTCCGGGCCGGCGCGGCCAGCGAGGCCCGGGTGGAGACGGTGATCCGATCCCAGAGCCGGTCGAGCGCCTCGGCCGCCGGCGGGTTGCCGGCGAGCACCGCGATGTGGCCGTGGAACGCCCGGTTGTGCCGGACGCCTTCGGCGAGATCGCCGCTCCGGGTCGCGCGATCCGCTTCGTCGGCGAGGTCCCCGAGGCGAGCCAGGTCGGCGGGCGCGAGTTCGCCCGCCCGACAGCGCTCCGCCGCCAGTTCCGCGGTCAACGCCTCCAGCGCGGCCCGCACGAGGTAGGCGTCCCGCAGGGCCTTCTCCCCCAGTTCGACCACGGTCACCCCGCGGCGGGCGGGCTCCACCAGGCCGTCGCTTTCCAGGCGCCGCAACGCTTCCCGCACCGGAGTGCGGCTGACGCCGAGCCGGTCGCACAGCTCCTGCTCGGTCACCGGCCGCCCCGCCGGGTAGGTCCCGAGCACGATCAGGCCGCGGACCTCGTCGTAGACCGAGTTCACGGACCACCTCCCGTTTCGCATCCAATGTATACAAAGGATACCTTCGCAGGCAACAGGGTGGTCGACGCCACCACGCGCCGACCGGCGATCAGGGCCAGAATCGGTGTCATGGCTGATCAGGAATACCGGATCGAACACGACACCATGGGCGAGGTCCGCGTGCCTGCCGACGCGCTCTACCGCGCGCAGACCCAGCGGGCCGTGGAGAACTTCCCCATCTCCGGCCGGGGCCTGGAGCGCGCCCAGATCCGCGCGCTCGGCCTGCTCAAGGCGGCCGCCGCGCGGGTGAACCGCAAGCTGGGCGTGCTCGACGCCGACGTCGCCGAGGCCATCGCGGCCGCCGCCGACGAAGTCGCCGCCGGGGCGCACGACGCGCACTTCCCGATCGACGTCTTCCAGACCGGGTCCGGGACGTCGTCGAACATGAACGCCAACGAGGTCATCGCCACCCTCGCGTCACGGGCCCTCGGGCGGGACGTGCACCCGAACGACCACGTCAACGCGTCGCAGTCGTCGAACGACACCTTCCCGACGACGATCCACGTCGCCGCCACCGAGGCCGTCCTGAAGGACGTCATCCCGGCGCTGGAGTACCTGGCCGGCGCGATCGAGGTCCGCGCCGCCGAGTGGGCCGACGTGGTCAAGTCCGGCCGCACGCACCTGATGGACGCCGTCCCGATCACGCTCGGCCAGGAGGCCGGCGCGTGGGCGTCGCAGATCCGCTTCGGCGTCGAACGCCTGAAGTCCGGCCTGCCGCGGCTGGGCGAGCTGCCGATCGGCGGCACGGCCGTCGGTTCGGGCCTGAACGCGCCGGACGGCTTCGGCTCGTCGGTCGCCGCGGAACTCGCCACGGTCACCGGGCTGCCGCTGACCGAGGCCCGCGACCACTTCGAGGCGCAGGCGACGCAGGACAGCGTCGTCGAGACGTCCGGGCACCTGCGCACGATCGCCGTGTCGCTCAACAAGATCGCCAACGACCTGCGCTGGCTGGGCTCCGGCCCGCGCACCGGCCTGGCCGAGCTGGCGCTGCCGGACCTGCAGCCGGGTTCGTCGATCATGCCGGGCAAGGTGAACCCGGTGATCCCGGAGGCGACGCTGCAGGTGGTCGCCCAGGTGATCGGCAACGACGCCGCCGTCGCGTTCGCCGGCGCGGCGGGCAACTTCCAGCTCAACGTGAACCTGCCGGTGATCGCCCGGAACGTCCTCGAATCCGCGCGGCTGCTCGCGGCGGTGTCCCGGCTGCTGGCCGACAAGGTGTTCGCGGGCATCACGGTGAACACCGAACGCACGCGCACCTACGCCGAGGGTTCGCCGTCGATCGTGACGCCGTTGAACAAGTACATCGGCTACGAAGAAGCGGCCGCGGTCGCGAAGCAGGCGTTGAAGGAGCTCAAGACGATCCGCGAGGTCGTCATCGAGCGCGGGTACGTCCGCGACGGGAAGCTCACCGAGGAGCAGCTGGACGAGGCGCTCGACGTGCTGCGCATGGCCCGCGGCGGGAAGTGATGGGTGACGCCGCCGGGCTGGGCGCCTTCCTGAAGGCCCGTCGCGCCGCCCTCGACCCCGCCGACCTGGGCCTGCCGCCCGGGGTCACCCACCGGCGGGTCAAGGGCCTGCGCCGCGAGGAACTGGCGCAGCTGGCCGGCATCAGCGTCGACTACTACACGCGGCTGGAGCAGGGCCGCGCGAAGAACGTCTCGGACGCGGTCCTCGACGCCATCGCGCGGGCCCTGCGGCTCGACCCGGGCGAGGAGGCCTACCTGCACAACCTCGCCGCCCCGAAGCGCCGGGAAAAGCCCGCGCCCCAGCGGGTCCGGCCGGAGCTGCAGCACCTGCTGGACGCCATCCAGGCACCGGCGTTCGTCTTCGGCCGGTACCTGGACGTGCTGGCCTGGAACGCCCTCGGCGGCGCGGTCGCGTTCGACTTCGCCCACCTCGAAGAGCGCAGCATGCCGAAGCTCGTCTTCACCGACGAACGCGCGAAGGAGCTGCACCCGGAGTACGACGCGGTGTGCCGCGAGCTCGTCGCGAACCTGCGCGCGGAGAGCGGCCGGCACCCCGGCGACCCGCGGTTCGCGCAGCTGGTCGACGAGCTTTCGCTGGCCAGCGCCCGGTTCCGCCGGTT
The DNA here is from genome assembly GCF_053605405.1 of Amycolatopsis sp. NPDC003861. NCBI lineage: Bacteria > Bacillati > Actinomycetota > Actinomycetes > Pseudonocardiales > Pseudonocardiaceae > Amycolatopsis > Amycolatopsis sp. NPDC003861. Next base: position 27,391 of record NZ_JBSGJD010000069.1, on the reverse strand, counting down.
GTGGGCCGAGCACGCCGTCCAGGAGAAGGCGCAGGGCTGGAAGCTGTTCGCGAACCCCGTGGCCGGCGAGCTGCGGCTGCACTACCAGACGTTGCGCCTGCCGGACGACCCCGACCAGGGCCTGGTCGTCTACCACGCCGAACCGGGGTCGGCTTCCGAACGCGCGCTCAGCTTGCTGGCCAGTTGGATCGCCGCCGGTGAACGACCGGTGAACACTCACCCGTAGCCGTCCCGCGCCGCGCCGACCGGATCAAGGACGACCGCAAGCAGCGGCGGGCCACCTGGCCGGTCGTCACGACGGCGGTCGGGGTGCTGCTCACCGGCGCCTTGCTGGCGACGCTGCTCGTCTCGTGGTCGCGGCCGGCCGAGTCCGCGCAGTGCGCCACCGGGAAGCTGTCGGTCGAGGGGTCGAGCGCGTTCGTCCCGATCATGGACAGCATCGCCGCCGGGTACCACGGCCAGTGCGACGGCGCCGCGATCACCACCCGCGCGACCGGCAGCGTCACCGGGGTCCGGGCGCTCGCGCCGGTCGGCGCCGCGGACAAGGACGGGCTGGCGGTGCTCTCCGACCGCCGTGGTCGTCTACAGCTTGGTCGTCGACCGCGCCGCCGGCGTCGACCGGCTGACGACCCAGCAGGTCGAAGACATCTTCAGCGGCCGGGTGCGGAACTGGGACCAGCTGCGGCCGGGGCCGTCGGTGCCGATCGGGATCGTCAGGCGCGGGCAGGAATCGGGCACGCGCAAGACGTTCGAGCGGAAGGTGCTCGGCGGCGCGGAGGACCGGCTGACGTCGGACTCGTGCCGCAAGCCCCGAACGCGACCCGGCCGCGGCGACCACCCGCTGCGAGCGCGGCACGACCGCCGAGGTGCTCACCGAGGTCGCCGCCGTGCCGCGCGCGATCGGGTACGCCGACGTCCTGGCGGCGAGAGCGTGCTGAAGCGGTTCCTGGACTACCTGGCCGGCCCGACCGCGCGGGCCGAGCTGCAGGACGCCGGGTACACCCCCTGCGTGACCAAGGACAGCCTGCTCGACCCCCTCTGCACCAGGCCGGACATCTGACCAACCGGAAATTGTCGGTGGTTCGGGTCATGATGTCCGGGTGTTGCTGAGCGAGTTGGTCCGGGCGTCCGCCGAGCTGGCGGCGACGAGGTCCAGGAAGGCGAAGATCGCCCTCCTGGCCGCGGTGCTGCGCGCCGCCGAGATGGCCGAGCTGCCGGTGGTGATCGCGTACCTGACCGGGCAGACGGCGCAGGACAGGCTGGGGGCGGGCTGGCGCACCCTGGCCGGGCTGGGCGCCGGGTCGCTACCGGAGCCGGTCGTCACGGTCACCGAGGTCGACGCGGCGCTCACCGCCGCGGCCGGCGTCGCAGCGGGCACGGGCTCCGCGACGCGGCGGCAAGAGGTGCTGCGGGCATTGTTCGAGCGGCTCACGAAGGACGAGCAGCAGTTCATGTTCCGGCTGGTCACCGGCGAGCTGCGGCAAGGCGCGCTGGAGGGCGTGATGGTCGACGCCGTCGCGGCCGCGGCCGAGGTGCCGGCCGAGGACGTGCGGCGGGCGTTCATGCTGTCCGGGAAGCTGGGCGTCACCGGGGTCGCGGCGATGACCGGCGGGCAGGCCGCGCTGGCGGACTTCCGGCTGACCCTGGGCACGCCGATCAAGCCGATGCTGGCGTCGCCGGCGGAGTCGCTGGACGAAGCCGTCGCCGAGCACGCCGAGGCGATCGTCGAGTACAAGATGGACGGTGCGCGGATCCAGGTGCACCGCCAGGGCGACGAGGTGCACGTCTGGACGAGGACGCTGCGGGAGATCACCGGGAGCGTGCAGGAACTGGTCGAGCTCGTGCGGGCGCTGCCGTGCGAGTCGGTGGTGCTCGACGGCGAAACCCTGGCCCTGACCGACGCCGGGCGGCCGCGGCCGTTCCAGGACACCATGAGCCGGTTCGGCAGCACCCGCGAGGAACAGGTCAAGGCGCTGCTGCTGCGGCCGTACTTCTTCGACTGCCTGCACCTCGACGGCGTCGACCTGCTGGACGCGCCGCTGTCGGAGCGCAACGCAGCCTTGCGGAAGGTCGCCGGGGCGCACGTGATCCCCGGCGAGATCGGTACTTCGCAGGCGGCTTCGGTGCTGGAGGCGGCGATGGAAGCCGGCCACGAAGGGGTGATGGTCAAGGACCTGGCGTCGCCGTACGCGGCCGGGCGGCGCGGGCGGGCGTGGCTGAAGGTCAAGCCGGTGCACACGATCGACCTGGTGGTGCTGGCGGCGGAGTGGGGGCACGGCCGGCGCACCGGCACGCTGTCGAACCTCCACCTGGGCGCCCGCGATCCGGACGGCGGCCCGCCGATCATGGTGGGCAAGACGTTCAAGGGCATGACCGACGAGCTGCTGGCGTGGCAGACGAGGACGTTCCAGGAGATCGAAACCCACCGCGACGACTGGACGGTGTACGTCCGGCCGGAGGTCGTGGTCGAGATCGAGCTGGACAGCGCGCAGGTGTCGACGCGTTACCCCGGTGGCCTGGCGCTGCGGTTCGCCCGGGTGGTCCGCTACCGGCCGGACAAGGACCCGGCCGAGGCGGACACGATCGACACGGTCCGCGGCCTGCTGCACGGCGACCGGTCGGAAGGGAGCTGACAGACGACAGACGAAAGTCGGTGGTGCCCACGGTCCTTCCAGACCACAGTGGAGGTTGGTCGAGCCGGAGCCGGCGTTCGACGAATTCGACGTGCGCCAGGCGCGATTTGACGAGAATTTTCCCGACACCGCCCGCGGCGAAGAATCCCTAAAGTGCGCTCCTTCACAAGGTTCCCGCTCATTCCCGAGCGGTCATGGAGGAGCAACCAGTGGTCAGCAAGGAACAGATGAAGGCGGCCATCCACGCGGCCTTCGACGGCGCCGTCGAAGACGGGGCGAGCTACACGAAGGTGTACGCCGCGGAGATCCGGCAGAAGAACTACCTGGTCTTCCGGACCACCTCGGTGGCCAACTTCGCGCTGGGCTTCCAGCCGGGGCAGACCGATCTCGTCCTCGTCCCGCTCGAGGAGAAGAACGGCACCGTCACGGCGGGCACCCCGCTGACGATCAACGACGCCAACCGGGCGTCGGTCAGGAAGCGCGACCTCCAGGGCCGGTTCGTCATCAAGACGACCGACGGCCGGACGTTCCGGCTGAGCATCATCCCGTCGGTGGCGAAGCTTCTGGCCGTCTCGTACCAGCTGCCGGTCGAGCAGAAGGCGGAGTACGAGGCGTTCGTCGCGCTCCGGGACTCGCTGCTCGCGGCCTGACGACCGGCGCCCCGGTGCGGACTTCGCCGGGGCGCACCCCTCCACCGTGGTTCCTATGTCCACTGTGGAGCTAAGCTCCGGCGATGCGCAGCGAGAAGCTCACCCGCGCCTGGTTCGCGGTCACCGCCGTGGTCGCCCTGGCCGGCCTGGTCACCCAGGTGGTCGCGACCGCCTCCGCCGACGGCCGCGTCGCGAACCTGCTCTGCTTCTTCACGATCGACTCGAACCTGCTGGTCCTGCTGACGTCGGCGCTCGTCGCGCTGGGCCGCGCCCGCGGGCGGCTGTTCACCGTCCTCTGGCTCGACGCACTGGCCGGCATCATCGTGACGGGGATCGTCTACCAGGTCGCCCTCGCCGGCCTGTACGACCTGCACGGGCTGTCGCTGGTCTCCGACACGATGCTGCACAAGGTGACTCCGCTGCTGTTCGTGCTCGGCTGGCTCCTGGTCGGCCCCCGCGGGGCCGTGACGTGGCGAACGGTCTGGTGGTCGCTGCTGTACCCCCTGGCGTGGCTCGCGTTCACGCTGCCGCGCGGGGCCATCGACGGCTTCTACCCGTACCCGTTCGTCGACGCGGCCACCCTCGGCTACGGCCAAGTCGCACTGAACTGCGTATTCATCGGCCTGTTCTTCACCGCCCTCGCCGCGGGCGCCTTCCTTTACGACCGCCGCCTGACGCCCGCCTAGCCCCGGACGCGACGGAACGCGTTGAGCCCATCCGTCAGCCCCGCCTGCACCAACGTCGGCACCGCGCCACGCCGGTCGACCGGCTTGCCCGCCGCGATCCGGTGCATCTGCCGAGTGTGCCACTGGATCTCCAGAAGGCTGTCCACCAGCCGGATGCCCGTCTTCGGGCAGAGCCGCTCGGCTCGGACGTCCGCGCCCTCCAGCAGCCGGGACGGCAAGCTCGGGTCGACGATCAGCGGGCGGCCGAGCCCGATCACGTCCACCTCGCCCGAACGCAGCGCCGCTTCCATGCCGTCCGGGGTCGCGAATCCGCCGGTGACCATCAGCGCGACGTCGGAGACCGCCCGCGCTTTCGCCGCGTAGTCCAGGAAATACGCCTCACGCGCCTGCGTGCTTGCGCCGCCCATCATGGCGGCCTTCTCGTACGTGCCGCCCGACACTTCCAGCAGGTCGATGCCGGCTTCGCCGAGTTCTCGCACGACCTCCAGGGACTCCTCCTCGGTGAAGCCGCCGCGCTGGAAGTCCGCGCTGTTGAGCTTGACCGACACCGGCACCGCGTCCCCGACCTCCGCGCGCACGCGCCGGACCAGCTCGAGCAGGAACCGGCGGCGGCGGACGGCGTCGCCGCCCCAGGCGTCGGTCCGCCGGTTCGTCAGCGGGGACAGGAACTGCGAGACCAGGTAGCCGTGGGCGCCGTGGATCTGCACGCCGGTGAAGCCCGCTTCGACGAACGTCCGCGCCGCGACGCCGAAGCGTTCGATGATCGCTTCGATCTCTTCGCCGGTCAGAGCCCGTGGGACGGCGAAGGCCGTACGGACGCCTCGGTTGCCGAAGGGCACCACGGACGGCGCGACCGGCTGCCGCGACAGGTACCGCGGGCTCTGCCGGCCGGGGTGGTTCAGCTGCACCCACAGCCGCGTGTCCGTGCCCTCGACCGCGCCGGCCCACGGCCGGTAGGCGGCCGGATCCGGGGTCGCGGCGACGTTGCGCGGCTCGCCGAGCGCGGCCGGGTCGACCATGACGTTCCCGCTGATCAGCGCGCCCGCGCCACCGCGGGCCCAGGTGCGGTACAGCTCGGCCAGCTCGCGGGTGGGCGCGTTGCGGCGGTCGCCGAGCTGCTCGCTCAGCGCCGACTTGACCAGGCGGTTGGGCAGCAGCGCGCCGCATCGGAGTTTCACCGGCTCGGCCAGGAGGGTCATCGCGCCGCCTCTCGAACTTACTCACAGTAAGATGACTCGACGGTAGCATACCGCCGGTATGTCATCTACCCGGCGAATGACCACTAGGGTCGGGCACATGACGGCGATCGTGCAGAACCTGGCGACCTCCGGCGTCTTCCAGCTCGACGGGGGCAGCTGGGACGTCGACAACAACGTCTGGCTCCTCGGCGACGACGCGGAAGTGATCGTGATCGACGCCGCGCACGACGCGAAGGCGATCGAAAACGTCGTGGGCGACCGGAAACTGGCCGCGATCGTCTGCACCCACGCGCACAACGACCACGTCAACGCCGCCCCGGAGCTCGCCGCCGCGACCGGTGCGCCGATCCTGCTGCACCCGGACGACCGGGTCGTCTGGGACCTCACCCACCCGGACCGCGCCCCGGACGGCGAGCTGGCCGACGGCCAGGTGCTCACCATCGCGGGCACGGACCTGCGGGTCATCCACACGCCGGGGCACGCGCCCGGCGCAGTCTGTCTCTACGCGGCGGAGCTGGGCGTCCTGTTCACCGGCGACACCCTGTTCCACGGCGGGCCGGGCGCCACCGGACGGTCCTATTCGGACTACCCGACCATCGTGCACTCCATCCGCGAGAAGCTCTTCACGCTCCCGGAGGCGACGAAGGTCCACACCGGACACGGCGAAGGCACGACGATCGGCGCCGAGAAAGCCGCTTCGGACGGCTGGGAACAGCCTTAGGACGTGTGCTTCCGGGCGACCAGGGCGAACGCTTCGATCGCCCGGTCCAGCTCGACCACGGCGTCCCGGACGGCCTTCGGCAGTACGACCCGGGTGAACTCGCCGCCGTCGTCCGGCTCGTGCCGCACGTGGTGCAGGTCCATGTCCTTCCGCCGCACCTCCCGGGCCGCCTCCACGAGCTCGTCCGGCCCGCTCATCACCAGGAGCCCGAGCAGGGACCGCATCTCCGCCCGCACGGTGTAGTACTCGTCCTCGTAGGCCGCGAGCCGCTCGGAGCTCGCGTCCAGCCGGTGGGTGACGTTGATGCTGACCAGGTGCTGCCGGGCCCGGGCCCCGGCCTCGATGAACCGGCCGCAGCGGTCGGCGCGGTCCTGCCGCAGCTTCGACCGCCGCGCCGCGTTCAGTTTCAGCGGCTCGACCAGCGCGCCCAGCGTGACGCCGACCAGCGAAGCGACCGCCGCGATGACCGCGGCACCGAGGGCGGTCAGCACGTCAGCCGCGGCGCGCTCGGCGACACCCGGACTCGCGACTTCGCTTCCTCCGCGAGGGCCAGCGCCCACTCCTGCAGCCCGGCCACGTCGATGCCGTGCGGCGGCTCGCCCCGGAACGGCTCGATGTTCGCCGCGCCGCGCTCCAGCAGCGACACCGCGCCGACGTTGTTGCCGCGTGCCGCGTGCGTCAGCCCGACGGCGAGCTGGGCCAGCCCTCGCCAGAGTTCGCGATCGGGCCCGTCCGTCGTCTTCCAGGCGTCTTCGAACACCTCGTGCGCGTGGAACGGCTTGCCGTCGTCCAGCAGCCGCTGCGCCTCCGCAAGCGTTTGCGCCGGGGTCCGTTCGATGCCTTCGGGCTGCCGCTCGACGCCGTCCGCGCCGTACGGCAGCGGCCGGCCGAGGCCGTCACGCGGCCGTGCGTTGCGTGCCCGTCCCTCGGCGTCCCGGTCGCGGCGGCTCATGCCCTCGATCCTGCCACGGGCCCGGCAGGTAGTCTGGTGACTCGTGCGTTTCCTCGACGGCCACCGGCCCGCCCACGACCTGACCTACGACGACGTGTTCCTGCTGCCGAATCGCTCGGACGTGGAGTCCCGCTTCGACGTCGACCTCGCCACCGCGGACGGTACCGGCGCCACCATCCCGATCGTGGTCGCCAACATGACCGCGGTCGCCGGCCGCCGGATGGCCGAGACCGTCGCTCGCCGCGGCGGCCTGGTCGTGCTGCCGCAGGACGTCGACAGCACCGCCGTCGCCGAGATCGTCGGCTGGGTGAAGAGCCGCCACACGGTGTGGGACACGCCGCTGGTGCTCACGGGCGGTGACGCGGTCGCCGACGCCCTCAATTTGGTCCACAAGCGCGCTCATGGCGCTGTCGTCGTCGTGGACGGCGAAGGCCGCCCGGTCGGCATCGTCGACGAAGCGGCTTGCGCGGGCGTGGACCGCTTCGCGCGGCTCGCCGACGTTGCGCAGCCGCCGACCGTGGCGGTCCCGCTCACCACGCCGGCGCGTGAGGTCTTCGAGCTGCTGAACAGCCACGGCGCCCACCTGGCGCTCGGCCTCGACGCCGACGGCCGGCTCGCGGGCGTCCTGACCGCCGTCGGCGCCCTGCGAGCGGAGATTTACACGCCGGCCGTCGACGACGCGGGCAAGCTGCGCGTCGCCGCCGCGGTCGGCGTCAACGGCGATGTCGCGGCGAAGGCGTCCGCCGTGCTGGAGGCCGGGGTAGACGTGCTGGTCGTCGACACCGCGCACGGGCACCAAGAGAAGATGATCGCCGCGCTGAAGGCCGTCCGGTCGGTGTCGCCGCAGGTCCCGGTGGTCGCCGGGAACGTGGTCACCGCCGAGGGCACGCGCGACCTGATCCAGGCCGGCGCCGACGTCGTCAAGGTCGGCGTCGGGCCGGGCGCGATGTGCACGACGCGGATGATGACCGGCGTGGGCCGACCGCAGTTCTCCGCCGTCGCCGACTGCGCGGCCGCCGCGCGCGAGCTGGGCAAGCACGTCTGGGCCGACGGCGGCGTGCGCCACCCGCGTGACGTCGCGCTGGCGCTGGCCGCGGGCGCGTCCGCGGCGATGGTCGGCTCGTGGTTCGCCGGCACCTACGAATCCCCCGGCGACCTGCGCTTCGACGAGCAGGGCCGGCCGTACAAGGAGTCGTTCGGCATGGCGTCGAAGCGCGCGGTCGGCGCGCGGACCCGGACGGACGGCTCGTTCGACCGGGCCCGGAAGGCGCTGTTCGAGGAGGGCATCTCGTCGTCACGGATGTCTCTCGACCCGCAGCGCCCGGGCGTCGAGGATCTCCTGGACTCGATCGGCTCCGGCGTGCGCTCGTCCTGCACCTACGCGGGCGCGCGCACGCTCGAGGAGTTCCACGAGCGTGCGCTGCTGGGCGTCCAGTCGGCGGCCGGCTTCGCCGAGGGCCGCCCGCTTCCTTCGGGCTGGTGAGTCAGCCCGCGCAGCACACGTGTTCCGACCACTCCGGAACGTGCCACCAGTGCTGTTTCGCCGCGGACGGGGCGGCGGGCGCCACCGCGGTGGCCGCCTGCCCGCCCGGCCGGTTCCGGTAGGGCGCCAGCAGCTCGCCGACCGTCCGCAGCACCCCGCCGACCAGCACGCTGCGGACGTTCGCGGCCGCCTTGACGTCCTGGAGCGGATTGCCGGACACGAGTGACAGATCGGCGTAGGCACCTCGCTTGAGCACCCCGATCCGGTCCTCGAGCCCCAGCCACCGCGCCGGGTTGCGGGTCGCGGTGGTGAGCGCCTCGTGCGGCGTGAACCCGAACGCGACCATGGCCCGCAGGTTCTGGTGGGTGGAGACGGCCACGTTGTCCAGCGGGGAGTCCGTGCCGGTGACCACGAACCCGCCCGCCCGGTGGATCCGCAGCACCATGTCGACGTTCCCGGCGAGGACTCGGCGGAGGTAGGCGTTCTCCGGGGTGCCCGCGGCGTCCGCCGCCGCCTTGAGCTGCTGGTACTCCCACGGCGGGAAGAGGACTTCGGTGCGCTCGTCGGTCACGAGGGACTTGTCGTCCGCGTACAACGCCCGCGAGGTGAACAACGTCGGCGTGAGCGACATCCCCGAGCGGACGAACAACGCGATCGCGTCCTGGTACGACCGGCCGATCCGGCTGACCGTGTGCGAGTACCCGAGCCGGTTGGTGGCGCCGGTGTGCTCCATCGCGTCCATGCCGATGTTCGCCGCCGGGTACAGGTAGTGCGACGACAGCGGGATGCCCGCCCGGTGCGCGGCCCGGACCACCGCCTGCTGGGAGGCCACGGGGAGCCGGACGTAGGTCTTGATCAGGTCGTACTCGAGTTCGACCGCGCGGGACAGCTCGAGGTTCAGCTGCCCGGGCGAGAGCGTCGGCCGCATGAAGTTGTAGTAGATCCGGGAGCCGTCGATGGCTTCCCCGGTGCCGAAGTACCTTGGCCCGACCCGGTTTCCGGATTCCAGGGCCTCGCGCGTCTCCAGCATCTGGTAGACCGGATCGCCCGGCGAGCGGGTCGTCGTGATGCCGTAGGACAACCACAGCCGGCCCTGCCGGTCACCCCACTGCCGGCCGCGCAGGTGCCAGTGGTTGTGGAGGTCAACGAGCCCGGGCATGGCAGTCAGGTCGTGCGCGTCGACCGTGCCGGGCGCGTCCCGATGCGGCCGGACGTCGGCGATCCGGCCGCCTTCGACGACGATGTCGACGTTCCGCTGCAACGTCCGGGCCACGCCGTCCCAGGCCGCGCCGACGTGAATGACGGTCCGCCGCGGCGGGCGCGGCCGGGCCCAGGTGAAGTCGAGCCGGATCGTGCGCGGCTCGCCGCCGCTGATCCTCTGGGCCTTGAGCTGCCCCTTCGACAGGTACACGAGCGTGTCGTTCCCTTGCCAGGCCAGGGAATCCGTGACGTCGTGGGTGACCTGCCGCGGCGCCCCGATCAGCCGTCCGGCGCCGTCGACCGGGGCGATCCAGGCGACGCTTTCGACCGTGAACGCCAGGTACCGGCCGTCGGGTGACCACAGTGGACCGTCGTCGCCGCGGGTGGCGAGCGAGCGGAACGGCATCGGCTCGGCGTAGCGGAGTTCGTTCGTCTTCAGGTCGACCGTGAGGATCTGGCTGGTGCCTTCGCGGTACCGCCGCGAGTACGGCTTCACCGCGGCCAGCGCGAGGACCGTCCCGTCGGGTGACCAGGTCGGCCGGCCCGGCATGAACAGCGGCGGCGTCACCTGCTGGGCCGTGTTCGTGGCCACGTCGTGGATCCAGGTGGCGCCGTCCTGGTCGGCGTAGGCCACCCGGCCCCCGTCCGGCGACCACCGCGGCGCGACCTGCGCGCCCGCCAGCTCGGTGAGGACGGTGTCCCGGCCGGTGCCGAGGTCCCGCACCCACAGGTCGGCGGTGCCGAGCCGGTCGCTCGTGTAGAGCAGCTTCGTCCCGTCCGGGTGGAAGTCCGGGTCGGAGTTGAAGTAGCCGTCGGCGATCAGCCGCTGGGGCCGGCCCCCGCTCGCCGCGACGACGTAGATCGCGTTGAGGGCCCGGAAGGCGATCCGCTTGCCGTCCTTCGACACCACCGGACCGGCGATGCCCCGGACCGGCTTCGGCGCGGCCGAGTCCAGGTCACGGACCCGCCTCCGGTAGTCGCGCGTGGCCGTGGAAACGCTTGCTTCGAACGGGATGTCCTTGACGGCGCCGGACTGTTCGCGGCGCCGGAGGTGCCCGTCGGCGGTGTAGAGCACGGTGGACCCGGACCAGTTCGCGGCGAAGCCGAAGACGTCCTCGCCCCGGGTCAGCTGCTCGTCGCCGAGCATGAGGTCCGCGTCGGCGCCGCGCAGCCGCAGGTAGCTGGGCCGGCCGCCGGGACCGAACGCGGGGCCGTAGACCTTGTCGGTGCCGGTCACGGTGACCAGGCGCGTGCGGGCGCCGGTGGCCAGGGTGACGACGTCGATGGCGACGTCGTTCACCGTGAAGACGAGCTGTGTGCCGTCGGCCGACCACCGCGGCGACGCCTCTTCGTCGGCCGTCGACACCACCGTGCTGATCGCCCCGGAAGCGACGTCCAGCAGGTGGATGCCGTAGCTGCCGTCGCGGTCGCTGCTGAAGGCGAGCTGGGTGCCGTCCGGCGAGAACACGGGCTCGCGGTGGTCGAACTGCCCGCTGGTGAGCTTGCGGGGCGAGCCGCCGGCGACATCGATGACGTACAGGTGGAAGTTGCCGTCGCGGTACGACTGGAACGCGATCCGGCGGCCGTCCGGCGCCCAGCTGGGGAGGGTGGCGTCCTGCAGGTCGTCGGTGAGCCGGCGGGCGCGGCCGCCGGCGGCGGGCACCACCCAGATCCCGGTGACCAGGTCGACCGCGATCCACCGGCCGTCCGGGGACAGCGCGGCGGACATGTTGGTGCCTTCCCGGAGCACCACGCCACCCGGCGCGACCTCGGGTTCGGCTTCGGCCACCGCCGTCCCGGCCACGGTCAGCGCGGCAGCGGCGGCACCACTTCGGACGAGAAGCTCACGACGAGAAAGGTTTTCCGGCCCCATCCGGTCCACTATGCCCAGCCCCGGATCGGCCGGATAGCGGCCGAGCGGGTTTTTCACCGGATGCCCGGCAAACGCGGGAACGTCTGCCGGGCCGGGGCACCGCGGTCGTGAGTGGTAAGGCGGGTTAGAACCCGCCTTACCACTCACGAGCCGCCTCGGTCAGCCGTGGTCCTCCAGCATCTCGGTGACCAGGGCGGCGATCGGCGACCGCTCCGAGCGCGTCAGCGTGACGTGCGCGAACAGCGGGTGGCCCTTGAGCTTCTCGATCACCGCGGAGACGCCGTCGTGCCGGCCCACGCGCAGGTTGTCACGCTGGGCGACGTCGTGCGTGAGCACCACCCGCGACGCCGTGCCGAGCCGCGAGAGCACCGTGAGCAGGACGTTGCGCTCCAGCGACTGCGCCTCGTCCACGATCACGAACGTGTCGTGCAGCGACCGGCCGCGGATGTGCGTCAGCGGGAGCACCTCGAGCATGCCGCGGTCGAAGACCTCGTCGAGGACGTCCTGGCTGACCAGCGCGCCCAGGGTGTCGAACACCGCCTGCGCCCACGGCTGCATCTTCTCGCTCTCGGACCCGGGCAGGTAGCCGAGGTCCTGGCCGCCGACCGCGTAGACCGGCCGGAACACCACGACCTTGCGGTGCTGGCGGCGTTCCATGACGGCTTCCAGGCCGGCGCAGAGGGCGAGCGCCGACTTGCCGGTGCCGGCCCGGCCGCCCAGCGACACGATCCCGACGTCGGAGTCGAGCAGCAGGTCGAGCGCGACGCGCTGCTCGGCGCTGCGGCCGTGCAGGCCGAACGCCTCGCGGTCGCCCCGGACCAGCCGGATGCGCTTGTCCGCCGTGATCCGCCCGAGCGCGCTGGAGCTGCCCGCGAGCAGCCGCAGCCCGGTGTGGCAGGGCAGCTCGGCGAGCTCGTCCATGCCCCACTCGACCGGGTCGACGGTGCTGCCGCCGAACAGCGCGTCCAGCACTTCCTGCTGGACGTCGACGTCCGCCATGCCGGTCCAGCCCGACGGCGTCACTTCCTGCGCGCGGTACTCGTCCGCCTCGAGGCCGACGGCCCCGGCCTTGACCCGCAGCGGGATGTCCTTCGTCACCAGCGTGACCGCCTGGTTCTCGGCCGCGAGGTTGAGCGCGCAGGCGAGGATGCGGTGGTCGTTGGAGTCGGTCCGGAACCCGGACGGGAGCACCGACGGGTCCGAGTGGTTCAGCTCCACCTGCAGCGTGCCGCCGTGGTCCCCGATGGGGAGCGGCGCGTCGAGCCTGCCGTACTGCCGGCGCAGGTCGTCGAGCATGCGCAGGGATTCCCGGGCGAACCAGCCGAGCTCCGGGTGGTGGCGCTTCGCCTCCAGTTCACTGATGACGACCAGCGGAAGCACGACGGCATGCTCGGCGAAGCGGGTGACCGCCCACGGGTCCGAAAGGAGGACCGACGTGTCGAGCACGTACATGTGCTGCTGGGATACGGGCGCTTTCTCCGGGCCGGAAACGGCACCGGTCGAAGAGTGGCCAGAGGCCTTGCGGGGCAAACGCTGCGCAGTCACGACGGCATCTCCCTCGAGGGCGTGTGCACCTCACGCCCGCACTCGCTGGGCCGGGCACCTCCCTGGCTGGACCACTCCTCCTGACCGGAGTCAGGTGGCGCGGCCACGAGGGCCGGGTGCCGGCCCCCTCGAGCGTCTCGTGGGCGGCTGAGCCGCCCCCTCGATCACCGCCACGACCAGGGCCTCCCGCGAGGACCCGCACGGAACGCGTGCCCTCACCTCGGAAGGTACCCACGAATCCGGCGGCGCGCAGGGAGCCAACACGGTGATTCGCCAGATCGTCACCTCACCGTCGGTCGCCCGAAATCAACTCACGGTGGCTTCCGACCGGTGTGACCAGCGGTTTTGCGAGCTGTCTAGGAGCCGAACCGGCGGTGCCGCCAGGCGTAGTCACGCATCGCGCGAAGGAAGTCGACGCGCCGGAAGGCCGGCCAGTACGCCTCGGTGAACCAGAACTCCGAGTGCGCGGACTGCCACAGCAGGAAGCCGGAAAGCCGTTGCTCGCCCGAGGTGCGGATGATCAGGTCCGGGTCCGGCTGACCGGAGGTGTAGAGGTGCTCGGAGATGTGGTCGACGTCGAGGATCTTCGCCAGCTCGTGAATGGACGTTCCCTCGTCGGCGTGCTGCAGCAGCAGCTTGCGCACGGCGTCGGCGATTTCCTGCCGCCCGCCGTAGCCGACCGCGATGTTGACCTCCATCCCGGACCGCCCTTCGGTGCGGGCGGCGGCTTCGCTCAGCCGCTTGGCGACCTCGGCGGGAAGCAGGTCGAGGGCACCGACGATCCGCAGCCGCCACTGCGTTCCCGGCCCGGCGAGCTCGTCGGTGACGTCGGTGATGATCTTCAGCAGCGGCGTGAGCTCGTCCGGGTCTCGGTTGAGGTTGTCGGTGGACAGCAGCCACATGGTGACGACCTCGACGTCGGCCTCCTGGCACCAGCTCAGGAAGTCGGCGATCTTCTTGGCCCCGGCGCGGTGCCCGTCCGAAACGTCCGTGAAGCCCGCTTCCCGGGCCCACCGGCGGTTGCCGTCGAGCATGATGGCGATGTGCCGGGGATGCCGCCCGGCGGCCTGCTGGATGAGGCGCCTGCCGTAGGCGCTGTACACGACGTCGGACAAGAACGAGCGAACACTCACGTCGAGTCAGCCTACGCACCCCGGTGTGAGGCGTGTGACTTGAGCACTGCTGGAGAACCTACGCTGCCGTAACCTCTAAGGGTGAGCCTGACGACGGAACCACCACCCGAGCCCGTAGTGGACCTCCGCCCCCGGCTGCGCGGGCACATCCACTTCTGGACGTTCTTCGGCGCCCTGGCCGCGGCGGCGACGCTGATCAGCCTGGCGGCGTCCACTGTGTCCCCGGTCGCCGCCCTGGCGACTTCGGTGTACGGCCTGACGGTGCTCGGCCTGTTCGGCGTGAGCGCGTTGTACCACCGCCGGTTCTGGAGCCCGCGCGCGTACAAGTGGATGAAGCGCGCCGATCATTCGATGATCTTCTTGTTCATCGCCGGCACGTACACGCCGTTCACGTTGCTGGCCATGTCGAAGCCGACCGGGTACGTGATCTTGTCGATCGTGTGGGGTGGAGCGATCGCCGGGGTGGCGTTGAAGATGCTGTGGCCGCACGCGCCGCGGTGGCTGGGTGTGCCGATCTACATCGCACTCGGGTGGGTCGCGGTTTTCGTCTTCCCCGAGCTGGCTTCGCATGCCGGGGTTGCCGCGTTGGTGCTGCTTTGCGTGGGTGGGTTGTTCTACACGCTGGGTGCGGTGTTTTATGCGGTGAAGTGGCCCAATCACTGGCCGGATACTTTCGGGTATCACGAGTATTTCCACGCCTGCACGGTGCTGGCCGCGGTGTCGCACTACATCGCGATCTGGCTGGCCATGTACGCCTGAGTCACATTCGAAAAGAAGCGCGGTCTTTCACCCGGCGAGGGTGAAAGGCCGCGCTTCTTTTTCTAGCGGTGAAGATCGGCCTCGGATGGTTGATGCACACTCAACCAGCCAGCCTGGGCCGTTCCTTTTTCGTTCAGCCCGCGGAGTTGCCGTTGCAGGCGACGTACGACGGGTTGTGGTCGACCGTCAGCAGCTCGACCGGGCCGTTCCACTGCCAGGGCAGCAGGCAGGCGTTGTTCAGGATGCTGATCCCACCGTGACCGCCGCCGGTGGAGTTGTTGTTGCACGCTGCGTACGAAGGCGCGTGGCCCGCGTGCAGCACCTCGAAGGGACCGTTCCACTGCCACGGAGCCGCGCAGAGGTTGTCGCCGATGCTGATGCCACCGCCACCCGGGTGGTGACCCTCACCGGCGGAAGCCGGCGCGGCCACAGCAAGCATGGCGCCACCGATGATCGCGGCTGCGAAGAGCGTCTTTTTCATCATGGTAAAATCATCGGGCGATCTGCCGCAGTCCTTTATCGACATCACCCGATGGTTTGGACAACATCACCCGTCCCGGCACTCAAACACCTTACGCCGAGCGGGGTCCACCAGGCTGTGCCACGGTTGGGGGTTCCACCGCCGTGAAGTCGTCACCATCGAAGCTGGTTCCGCGCCGCACGGCCGGTGGAGTGCCCTCTTCGGACAGTCTCAGCCGAACATCCCCGGCTGGTACTCGCCCGCCGGATTGCGCGCGATCACGTTGAGGCGGTTCCACGCGTTGATCGTCGCCACCAGGGCGATCAGCGCGCCGATCTGCTCGTCGTCGAAGTGCTTGCGCACCGCGGCCCACGTCTCGTCGCTGACGCCGGTGTGCGTGTCGGCCAGGCGGGTGCCCTCCTCCGCCAGCGCCAGGGCCGCGCGCTCCGCTTCGGTGAACACCACCGCTTCGCGCCACGCCGCCACCATCGCCAGGCGGACCGCCGTCTCGCCGGCCGCCGCCGCGTCCTTCGTGTGCATGTCGAGGCACATCCCGCAGCCGTTGATCTGGCTCGCGCGGATCTTCACCAGCTCCTGGGTCGCGTGCGGCAGCGAGGACTCCTCGACCGGGCGGGACGCCGCGATCAGGCGCTTGACGAACTTGCCGGTGATCTCGTTCTCGAACAGGTTGATCCGGGCTTCCATGGCCGTTCCCCTTCCATCGTCTGCTTCACCCCCTTGACGACCCGGGCGACGCGGTTGTGACAACACCGCGGGTGACCCCGGTCACGCCGGATCGAGTTCCACACCTTTGCGTCCGCGGCGCGGGCGGGCGGTCACGCCGGCGGCACGCCCTCGACCTGCGGGCGACCCTGGTCCTGGCCCGCGGGAGGCGGTTCAAACGATCACGTTCAGGGGTCACCCACGGGAACACCACGACGGTTGCCGGGCTCGCCGGCGCGGCCGACGGTGGGCTCCACCAGAACCGACGCGTGGAAGGAGCACGACCGCGATGGCCAGCACCCTGCAGCCCGAGGAACTCATCGACAGCGCCGTGGTCGACCCGGACGGCAACAAGCTCGGGAAGGTCGGCAACGTTTACCTCGCCGACGCAACGCACCAGCCCGAGTGGATCACCGTCAAGACCGGCCTGTTCGGCACCAAGGAAAGCTTCGTGCCGCTCTCCGGCGCGCACACGGACAAGGACGGCGTCCACGTCCGGGTCGACAAGGACAGCGTGTCCGACGCGCCCCGCATCGACGCCGACGGGCACCTCTCGCCCGAGGAGAGCACGCAGCTCTACCAGCACTACGGCCTGCCGGTGCCGCGCATGTCGCCGGACGGGCGGATGGACCAGCCGGGCCGGACGGACCGGTCGGGCCGGATGGGCCGTGGCCAGGACGCGATGGACGGCAAGCGCGACGACCGGGCCATGACGCGCTCCGAGGAACGGCTCGACATCGGCACCGAGCAGGTCGAGACCGGGCACGTGCGGCTGCGCAAGTACGTCGTCACCGAGGAGCAGCAGGTCACCGTGCCGGTGCGGCACGAAGAGGTGCGCATCGAGCGCGAGCCGGTCACCCGCGGCGACGGCACCGCGGAGATCGGCGAGGCCGAGCAGGACGTCGTCCTGCACGCGGAGAAACCGGTGGTGCGCAAGGAAACCGTGCCGGTCGAGCGGGCGCGCCTGCGGAAGGAGACGGTCAGCGACGAGCAGACCGTGTCCGGCAAGGTCCGCAAGGAGCAGTTCGAGATCACCGACGACGACCGCAAGCACCGGCGGTCCTGAGGGCTCCCGGGCGGGTGGCCGGGCCCCGATACCGGCCACCCGCCTGGGTCACCACCGCGATCAGGACGTCAGCATCGGTGCCGCGAGGAACTGCTCCGGGATCGCGAACGCGTCCACCAGCGTGCGCGCGTGCGGGCGCAGCTCCGCGCACAGCCGGTTCACCGCCGACGTGACCGCCTTCGCGCGCGACGCGGTCAAACGGCCGTGGCCCAGGAACCACGCCAGGTCCTCTTCGATCGCCGACAGCGCGTACAGGTCGCAGACGCGCTCCAGCAGCGCACGCGCTTCGGGATCCTCGCAGCGCTCGATGCCGGCCACGAACGCCTCCAGCACCAGGCGCTCGACGTGGACGCGGCCCGCGCGCAGCACGTGGTCCTGCGCCGCGTTGAACACGCCGAACGGGTCGGAAGCCGCCTTGCGCAGGCGCTTCGCCACCCCTTCGACGACGTGCTCCTCGCGGTCTTCGAACAGCTTCAGCTGCCACTCGCGGCGGAAGAACACGTCCGAGTCGGACCCCTCGGTGAGCGACTCGAGCGCCTTGCGCACCGAGGTGCGCTCCAGGATCGTGTTGACCACCTGGTCGGTGAAGAACCGGGCCGTCGCCAGCGGCGAGAGGTCCTCGAAATCCTGCTTGTAGCTGGTCAGCAGGCCCTTCGCGACCAGCTGCAGCAGCACCGTGTTGTCGCCTTCGAACGTCGTGAAGACGTCGGTGTCGGCCTTCAGGCCGGGGAGGATGTTCTCCGCCAGGTAGCCCGCGCCGCCGCAGGCCTCGCGCGCGGCCTGGATGGTCGCCGTCGCGTGCCACGTGTTGAGGGCCTTCAGCCCGGCCGCCCGCGACTCCAACTCGCGCTGCTCCTCCTCCGGCGCCGACGGGTCGATGTCGTGCAGCTTCGAGACCAGCTCCTCCTGGGCGAAGTTCAGCGCGTACGTCTTCGCCAGCGCCGGCAGCAGTTTCCGCTGGTGCCCGAGGTAGTCGAGGATGACGACCTCGTCGCCGTCCGGCTTCCTGAACTGGTGCCGGTGCTCGCCGTAGCGGATGGCCAGGGCCAGCGCGCGTTTGGTCGCGCTGCCCGCGCTGCCGCCGACGCTCACCCGGCCGCGGATCAGCGTGCCCAGCATCGTGAAGAACCGGCGGCTGTCGCTTTCGATCGGGCTCGAGTACGTCCCGTCCTCGGCGACGTCACCGAAGCGGTTCAACAGGGCCTCGCGCGGGACGCGGACGTGGTCGAAACCCAGCCGTCCGTTGTCGACGCCGTTGAGCCCCGCCTTCGGCCCGCAGTCCTCGATGGACACCCCGGGCACCGGCTTGCCGTCGTCGTCGCGGATCGGGACGAGGAACGCGTGCACGCCGCGCGACTCGCCGCCGGTGATCAGCTGCGCGAAGACCACCGCGAGGCGACCGTCGCGGGCCGCGTTGCCGATGTATTCCTTGCGGGCCATGGCATCCGGCGTGTCGATGACGAACCCGCCGTCGGTGAAGGTCGCCGTGGTGCGCAGGTGCTGGACGTCGGACCCGTGGCCGTGCTCGGTCATCGCGAAGCAGCCCAGGACGTCGAGGTCCATGATCGCGCGCAGGTACCGCTCGTGGTGGCGCTCGGTGCCGAGCAGCTGGACGGCGCCGCCGAACAGGCCCCACTGGACGCCGGCCTTCACCATCAGCGACAGGTCGCCGTAGCCGAGCAGCTCGAACGACGTCACCGAGCCGCCGACGTCGCCACCGCCGCCGTAGGCCGGGTCGAAGCCCAGGCCGGGCCGGTCGGTCGCGGCGAGCGCACGCAGCTGGTCGAGCACCTGGGCGCGGTGCGCCTCGATGCCGAGGTCGACCGGGTCCCGGAACTCGGCGCCGGCCATCTGCGCCCGCACCCCGCGGCGCAGCTCGGCCCAGCGACCGTCGAGGACGGCGGTCAGTGCGTCCGGGTCCACCTTCGAGGGCACTTCGGGGACGTCCACGGCTACCTCCGGAAAGGACGAACGGCAGGCTTCCTACTCGTTGGTAGTAAGCCTGCCGCAGCGCCGCCGATCCCGCAGGTTCAGATCGGCTTGCCGTTCACCGTCACTTTCGTGAAGCGGGCTTCGTCCACGTACTTCAGCGTGTTCGACGTGTCGGCGACGCCCTTAAACGTGGAGTTCGCCACGGAGAACCCGTGCACGTGGGCGTTCGAAAGCCCGCTAACGTCGAAGGTCTTGCCCGCGATCTTCGTGCTCGAGCAGTTGCTGATCGTGAACGGCCCGAACGACGGGACGGTGCTGCCGGTCTGGCTGTTGTAGGTGGACGTCACGAACACGAAGTTCCGCGCGAAGGTGCCGGAAACGCTGTCGAGGTTGATGTTCTCGGAAAATCCGCCACGCAGCGTGTTGGACTTCACGTACAGCGCGAATTTCGTGTCACCCTGCACGGTGAGCCGGTAGGCGTAGACGTTGCGGATCCCGCCGGTCTGCTCGCTGCCGCAGGTGATCGCACCCCAGTTGCCGTTCATCACGCAGTTCACCACGACCAGGTTCTGGCACGGGACGTTCACCCGGCGCCCGTCGGCGTCGCGGCCGGACTTGATGGCGATGTTGTCGTCGTGCGCGCCGAGGGTGCAGTTGGCGATGACGACGTGGTCGCACGATTCCGGGTCGCAGCCGTCGGTGTTGCTGTGCGCGGTGCTGGGGTCGGTGCTGACGCCGTCGACCGTGACGTTGCGGCACAGCGTCGGGTGCAGGTGCCAGAACATCGAGTTCTTCAGGGAGATGCCCTGGATCAGCACGTTCTCGCAGGCGTACGGCTCGACGAACGCCGAGCGCATGGTGTGGCCGGAGCCGGGCACCACCCGCTTCTCCGGCGGGGTTCCCTTGGCCACCAGCGATTCCAGGTACGCGCGATCGCTGCCCTTGTTCCACGACGACGTCGCCGCCGCGTCGAGCGTGCCGCTGCCGGTGAGGCCGATGTTCTTTTCCCCGTAGGCGTAGACCATCGGAGAGCGGTTGACGCATTCGATGCCTTCGTAGCGCGTCAGGACATTCGGGAACTTCGCGGCGTCGCCGCTGAACTTGAGGACCGCGCCCTTTTCCAGGTGCAGGTCGACGTTGCTCTTGAGCCGGATGGCGCCGGTGAGGAAGCTGCCGCCGGACGGCACGATCACGTGCCCGCCGCCGGCCGCGGCGCAGGCGTCGATCGCCTTCGCGATGGCCGCGGTGTTGTCGGTTTTGCCGTCGTTCTTCGCGCCGTGACCGGTGATCGGGAAACTGCGGTCGGGGAACACGGGAACCGTCGTGTTCGCGACGATGTCGTTCGCCGCGGGCCACGGGAGCGTCGGAACGTCGATGCGGGGCGCCGCCGAAGCGACGGCCGGGAGCAGCGGCACCGCCGCCACCGCGAGCCCGCCCTTGATCAGCTGCCGCCGGGTGAACCTGCCGTCCATGGACACGTCCTTCACGAGGAAGACCTGGTGCGACGGCGGAACCGCGGCACGGACCGCGGGCACGACGAACTCTAGGCGCGGAAGCCGGTTCAGGTCCAGGCCTGCGCGATCGCCGAGGGTGGCCGATCCGTCCCGGGCACGAGGCAACCGGAACCGCACCTGGGGCGTGGTCCGTACGACGGCAGCGAGCAGAGGCGGCGGGACCGCGGGGTGTCACCGAGGGGGCGACACCGCGCGGCTCCGCCTCGCCCCAGCGGCGGGGTGCCGAGGGGGCGGCACCGCGCGGCCCGAGCCGCTCTCGCGTCAGCCCAGGTCCGGGCCCTTCGAGCGCAGGTCGTCCACCTTCGTCATCGCCTCGCGCAGCTCGCCGAGCCAGCTGTCCGCGTGCTGGCCCACCAGGCGCACCGCCCACGCCAGGGCGTCCGACCTCGACCGGGCCACGCCCGCGTCCACCAGGGTGTCCAGGACCAGGCGCTCCGGCTGGCGCAGCCTCGTCATCACCGGGGCCGAGTGCGTCGTGAACAGCGCCGTCGTCCCACCCAGCCGCGCGCCCCACGCCACCTTGCGCTGGTAGCGGTGCTCCGCTTGGCGGGCGATCTCGATGCGCTCGTCGCGCGTCTCCTCCCGGTACCGGCTGATCCGGCCCTCCTCGGCCGCCGCGCGGGCCGCGTCGTCCGCGTGCTCCTCCGTCAGGGCCGGGAGCTCGCCGACCACGATGATCTCTTCGCGGTCGACCGTGACCTCCGGTGCGCCCGTGAACCAGCCGTCGGGCAGGCGGCCCCCGAACCAGGCCGCCGCGTCGTCCGCCGGCGGGACCTCCGCCTGCTGCCAACCTCGTCCGCCGCGCCATCCGCGTCCCATGTCGTACCTCCGGATTACATGATTACATCGCTACCGAAGTTACGCCGAAACCCCGGACACAGACACCGCGTTCACCCAGGGCGATCAGAGCTGGGCGGTCAGCTCCTCGACCGAACTCACCGGCCGGTCGCAGACGTACCCCCGGCAGACGTACGCCGCCGGGGCGCCGGCCACCAGCGGCCGGTCGGCCAGCAGCGGCACGCCCGGCGCGTCCGGCTCGCCCGCCAGCACGATGCCGCCGCCGTGCACGCCCCGGGCCGCCGCCAGCCGCAACGCCGGGTCGGCCCCGACCACCGCGACCTGCACCGGGCCGGCCTGCAGCGCCTCCGCCACCGACAGCCAGTGCCCGGCGAACCGCGGCACCCGCCCGGCCAGCACCCCGGCCCGCCGCAGCGCCTGCTCGGCCGCCTCCCGGTACCGCGCCGCGCTGTCGTACCCCGCCAGCGCGGACGCCGTCAGCAACGCGCCGGCCAGCGCCGACGCCCCCGACGGGCTCGCGTTGTCGCCCGGGTCGGCCGGGCGCTGGACCAGCGTCTCGGCGTCGTCGGCCGTGTCGAAGTAGGCCCCCGGGACGTCCGGGGACGCGAAATGCGCCAGCGCCAGGTCGAGCAGCCGGGTCGCTTCGGCCAGCCACTTCGCGTCGCCGGTCGCCTGGTGCAGCGCCAGGAACCCGTCGGCGACGCAGGCGTAGTCCTCCAGCACCCCGGCGGATTCGCCGACGACGCCGTCGCGCGAAGACCGCCGCAGCCGTCCGTCGACGACGTGCACCCGCAGCAGCAACTCGGCCGCGGACGTGGCCCATTCGATCCACTGTGGGCGATCCAGGGCCACCCCCGCCTCGGCCAGCGCGGTGATCGCCAGGCCGTTCCAGGACGCGATCACCTTGTCGTCCCGACCCGGTTGCGGCCGCTTCGCGCGCGCCTCCAGGAGCTTGCGGCGCAGCGGCTCGGGCAACTCCCCGAACAGGCGCAACGTCGACGCGCCCTCCTCGAAGGTGCCTTCGGGCGTGGCGCCGAACAGCTCGGCGGCGGAGTCGTCACCGACCACCTCACGCAGCTGCTCCGGCGTCCAGACGTACGTCAGGCCTTCGACGCCTTCGGTGTCCGCGTCCAGCGAAGACGCGAAGCCGCCTTCGGGCGTCCGCAAGCTTTCGAAGAGGAACTCCGCCGTTCCGTCGGAGACCCGCAACGCCGTGGCCGAGTCCGTGCGCCGCCAGAGGTGCGCGTAGAACCGCAGGAGCAATGCGTTGTCGTACAACATCTTCTCGAAGTGCGGCACGATCCACTCGGCGTCGACGGAGTAGCGCGCGAAGCCGCCGGCCAGCTGGTCGTACAGCCCACCGCGGGCCATCGCCTCGGCGGTCGAGTCCACAAGGGACAGCGCCACCGCGGAACCCGTGCGCTCGTGGTGCCGCAGCAGGAACTCCAGGACCATCGACGGCGGGAACTTCGGCGCACGGCCGAACCCGCCGTTGACGCGGTCCGCCTCCTGCTCCAGCTTCCCGACCGCGCCGGCGAGCACCGCTTCGTCCACAACGGACTCCTTGAGCGGCCCGGTCTGCTCGGCGAGGTGGGCGACGATCTGCTTGGCGCCGTCGAGGAGCTCGTCCGGCCGCTCCTGCCACGCCTCGGTGACGGCGGCGAGCAGCTGCCGGAACGACGGCATCCCCGGCCGCGGCGACGGCGGGTAGTAGGTGCCGCAGTGGAACGGTTCGCCGTCCGGGGTCAGGAAGCAGGTCATCGGCCAGCCGCCCTGGCCGGTCATCGCCTGGGTGGCGGCCATGTACACCGCGTCGATGTCGGGCCGCTCCTCGCGGTCGACCTTGATGTTGACGAAGTTGCCGTTCATCAGGGCCGCGGTCCCGGCGTCCTCGAACGACTCGTGCGCCATGACGTGGCACCAGTGGCAGGCGGCGTACCCGACCGAAAGCAGGATGGGCACGTTCCGCCGCTTCGCCTCGGCGAGCGCTTCGGGCCCCCACGGCCACCAGTCGACCGGGTTCTCCGCGTGCTGGAGCAGGTACGGGCTGGTCGCGTGCGCGAGGCGGTTCATGTGTCCAGGGTGGCACCCGGGAAAACCGGGCGCGCGGTCACCGGCCGCTCCGCCACACTGTGCCCGTGTTGCTGACCATCACGACGACCCGGAACCCGGCCACCGACCTGGGCTTTCTCCTGCACAAGCACCCGGAGAAAGCGCAGTCGGTCGCGCTGTCCGCCGGTGCCGCGCACGTCTTCTACCCGGAGGCGGCGGCGGACCGCTGCACCGCCGCGCTGTTCGTCGAAATCGACCCCGTCGGGCTCGTCCGCGGCGGCGGGACGACGCTGACCCAGTACGTCAACGACCGGCCGTACGCCGGGGGCTCGTACCTCGCGGTCGCGCTGCGGGCCGCGTTCACCACGGCGCTCGCGGGCCGGTGCGCGGCCCGGCCGGAGCTGGTCGACGAGCCCTTCGACCTGGAGGTCCACCTGCCGTCGCTGTCCGCTCGCGGTGGTCCCGAGGTCGTGCACAAGCTGTTCGAGCCGCTCGGCTGGCGCGTTTCGGCGACGCCGATCCCACTCGACGCGCAGTTCCCGCACTGGGGCGACAGCCGCTATGTCGACTTGCGGCTCACCGGCACCCAGCGCGTCGCCGACGCGCTGCGCCACCTGTACGTGCTGCTGCCGGCGCTCGACGGCGACAAGCACTACTGGGTGGGCCAGGACGAGGCCGACAAGCTGCTGCGCGCCGGCGAAGGCTGGCTCGCCGGGCACCCCGAGCGGACGCTGATCACGAACCGCTACCTCGAGCGGCGCCGCCCGGTCGTCGCGTACGCGCTTTCGCGGCTGGCCGAGGCGGACGACGTCCCGGCGGAGGCCGAAGCGCTGGTCACGGAGATCCCGGACAAGCCGGAGAGCCTCGCGTCGCAGCGCCACGGCAGCGTGCTCGCCGCGTTGCGGGCCGCCGGTGCCCGGCGCGTCCTGGACCTCGGGTGCGGCTCCGGCGCGCTGCTGCGTGTCCTGGAGAAGGAGCGGTCGTTCACCGACATCGTCGGCGTCGACGTGTCCAGCAGCGCGCTGGACATCGCGCAGAAGCGGCTGAAGGAGAGCTCCCGCGTCACGCTGCGGCAGTCCGCGCTGACCTACGCCGACCCGGCGCTGGCCGGGTTCGACGCCGCCGTGCTCATGGAGGTCGTCGAGCACGTCGACGCCGACCGGCTGCCGGCGCTGGAACACGCGGTGTTCGGGGTCGCGGCGCCGCGCACGGTGCTCGTCACGACGCCCAACGCGGAGTACAACCGGCTGTTCGAGTTCCTGCCGATGGGGCATTTCCGGCACGCCGATCACCGGTTCGAATGGACGCGAGCCGAGTTCCGCGCCTGGGCGGACGGCGTCGCGACCCGGCGCGGCTACGACGTCCGGTACGTACCGATCGGACCGGAGGACCAGGAATCGGGACCGCCGACCCAGATGGCGGTCTTCACCACCCAAAAGGAGGTGGCCGCGTGAAGCTGACCGTCCCCGACATGGCGCTCGTCGTGCTCGTCGGCGCTTCCGGCTCCGGCAAGTCGACGTTCGCGCGCACGCACTTCGCGCCGACGCAGGTGCTCTCCAGCGATTTCTTCCGCGGGCTCGTCGCCGACGACGAGAACGACCAGTCGGCCAGCGCCGACGCCTTCGACGCGCTGCACTACGTCGCGGCGAAGCGGCTCGCGGCCGGGCGGACGACCGTCATCGACGCGACGAACGTCCAGCGCGCTTCGCGGGCGAGCCTGGTGAAGCTCGCGAAGGAGCACGACGTGCTGCCGACGGCGATCGTGCTCGACCTGCCGGTGGCCGTCTGCGCCGCGCGCAACGCGTCGCGCACCGACCGCGACTTCGGCGACCACGTGATCCGGCGGCAGCGCGGTGAGCTGCAGCGGTCGCTGAAGTCGCTGGAGCGCGAGGGTTTCCGGCGCGTGCACGTGCTGCGCAGCGAAGCCGAGGTGGCCGAAGCCGAGATCGTCGTCGAGCCGCTGCGCAACGACAAGCGCGAGCTGACCGGGCCGTTCGACGTGATCGGCGACGTCCACGGCTGTGCGGCCGAGCTCGAGGAGCTGCTGGCCGAGCTGGGATACGCCGAGGGCGTGCACCCCGACGGCCGGACCGCGGTGTTCGTCGGCGACCTCGTCGACCGCGGCCCGGACACCCCGGGCGTGCTACGGCGCGTGATGGCGATGGCGGCCTCCGGGAACGCGCTGGTCGTGTGCGGGAACCACGAGCAGAAGCTGGTGCGCGCGTTGCACGGGCGGAAGGTCAACGCGGCGCACGGGCTCGCCGAGTCGCTGGAGCAGCTCGGCGCGGAGAGCGAGGAGTTCCGCCGCGGTGTCCACGAGTTCTGCGACGGGCTGATCGCGCACTACGTCCTCGACGGCGGGAAGCTCGTCGTCGCGCACGCCGGGCTGCCCGAGCGCTACCACGGGCGCGCGTCCGGGCGGGTGCGCAGCATGGCGCTCTACGGCGACACGACCGGCGAGACCGACGAGTACGGCCTGCCGGTGCGGCTGCCGTGGGCCCGCGACTACCGCGGCTCCGCGATGGTCCTCTACGGGCACACGCCGACGCTGGAGCCGGAGTGGGTCAACAACACCATGTGCCTCGACACCGGTGCCGTGTTCGGCGGGAAGCTGACCGCGCTGCGCTACCCGGAGCGCGAAGTCGTCTCGGTGAAGGCCCACCGGGTCTGGTACGAGCCTTCGCGACCGCTGGACACCGCGCGGCCGCTCGCCGGGCGCGAGCCGGCGGTGCTGGAGCTGGGTGACGTCACCGGGAAGCGGATCGTGCAGACCGCGCACCACGGCCGGGTCGGCGTCTCGGCGGAGCAGTCGGCGGCGGCCCTGGAGGTGATGAGCCGGTTCGCGGTCGACCCGCGGTGGCTGGCCTACCTGCCGCCGACGATGGCGCCGTGTTCGACGTCGTCGCGCGGCGGCTACCTCGAGCACCCGGAGGAGGCGTTCGCCGAGTACCGGGCGGCCGGGGTCGAAGCCGTGCTGTGCGAGGAGAAGCACATGGGCTCGCGGGCCGTCGTGCTGGTCTGCCGGGACGACGAGGTGGCGTACCGCCGCTTCGGCATCCGCGGCGGCGGCGCGGTGTACACGCGGACCGGGCGCCCGTTCTTCTCGGCTACGCAGAACGCCGAGCTGCTGGCCGACGTGCGCACGGCGGCGGCCGGGCTGTTCGAGGAGCTGGACTCGGGCTGGCTGCTGCTCGACGCCGAGCTGCTGCCGTGGAGCGCGAAGGCCGGTTCGCTGATCGCCGATCAGTACGCGTCGGTGGGCGCGGCCGCCCAGGCGGTGCTGCCGTCGGCGGTCTCGGCGCTGGCGACGGCGGCCGCACGCGGCATCGACGTCGGCGACCTCCTGGCGCGGACGGTGTCGCGTTCCTCCACAGTGGACTCCTACCGGACGGCGTACCGGCGCTACTGCTGGCCGACGTCGGGCCTGGACGGGGTGCGGCTGGCGCCGTTCCAGCTGCTGGCGTCCGAGGGGACGGCCTACCACGACCGGCCGCATTCGTGGCACCTCGCGCAGCTGGACCGGTTGGCGGGCCCGCGGTTCCAGCGCACCCGGACGCTCGAGGTGGACCTGCTGGACGACGCCTCGATCGCCCGCGGCGTCTCGTGGTGGGAGGAGCTGACGGCGGCCGGCGGCGAGGGCATGGTCGTCAAACCGGCGGCGAACCTGACCCACGGCACGCGCGGCCTGGTCCAGCCGGGGGTGAAGGTGCGCGGGCGCGAGTACCTGCGAATCATCTACGGCCCGGACTACACGCTCCCGGAGAACCTGGAGAGGCTGCGCAAGCGCGGGCTCAACCGCAAGCGCATGCTGGCGCTGCGCGAGTACGCGCTGGGCCTGGAGGCCTTGGAGCGAGTCGCGCGGAGCGAGCCGCTGTGGCGGGTGCACGAGTGCGTGTTCGCGGTCCTGGCGCTGGAGTCGGACCCGGTGGACCCGCGGCTCTAACGCCCCAATGTGGCGTTCGGTGCGCTCAACGCACCCAATGTGGCGTTCGGTGCGTCCAACGCACCCAAC
>NZ_JBSGJD010000068.1:0-39020 GCF_053605405.1 Amycolatopsis sp. NPDC003861 | reverse complement strand
ACAGTAATGTGTTGTCGAGTTGACTGGTACTAATAGGCCGAGGACTTGCCTACAAAGATGTTACGCATCCACTCTACAGCTCTGAAACACCACACCGGGTGTGTTGTTTCGTAGTGTTTCGGTGGTTATAGCGTCAGGGAAACGCCCGGTCCCATTCCGAACCCGGAAGCTAAGCCTGACAGCGCCGATGGTACTGCAACCGAAGGGTTGTGGGAGAGTAGGACACCGCCGAACTTACTTGAACGGAAGGCCCCGGTCGAGAACCCCACGGTTCTCCCGGGGCCTTCCGCTATTCCCGGGCCGGCCGCCGGAGCAGGTACGTGTCCATGATCCAGCCGCGCCGCTCCCGCGCCTCCGCCCGCACCTCACGGATGTGCGCCGCCAGCGCCGGGGTGAGCGGACCGGACAGCAGGATCTCGTCCGGCGTGCCGATGTAAGCGCCCCAGAAGATGTGCAGGCCCTCCGACGTGAAGCGGTCGAACGTCGTGTGGGCGTCCAGCAGCACGAACACGTCGTCGACGCCCTCCGGCCAGCCCGTCGCCAATCGGCGGCCGGTCGTCAGCTGGACCGCGCGGCCGATCTGGTTCATCGTCGTCCGGTGCCGGGCCACCAGCGCCGAGATGCTGCTGATGCCGGGGACGACCTCGTACTCGAACTCCACGTTCCCCCGGGCCAGCACCGCTTCGATCAGCGCGATCGTGCTGTCGTACAGCGACGGGTCGCCCCACACCAGGAAGGCGCCGGATTCGGCGGGCCCCAGTTCCGAGCGGATCAGGTCCTCGTACACCGCCGCGCGGGCCGCGTGCCAGTCGGCGACCGCGGCCCGGTAGTCCGCCGGGGTCCGGTCACGGGGCGGGTCCTCCGCCAGCACCACGCGGTAGCCCGGGCGCGTGACGAACCGGTCGAGGATCTCCTGCCGCAACCGGACCAGGTCGCTCTTCTCCGCCCCCTTGTCGAGCACGAAGAACACGTCGACGCGGTTGAGCCGGTCGATGGCCTGCACCGTCAGGTGCTCCGGGTCGCCGGCGCCGATCCCGATCGCGTAGATCTTCCGCATGCCGGGAGTGTGCCGGGGGCGATCGGTGAACCCCTACCCCCGATGGGTATAAAGGAAGGAGAGCGAAAGGAGCGGGAGATGGCCGAAGCGACCTACACCGTCGAGGGCATGACCTGCGGGCACTGCGCCACCTCGGTCCGCGAGGAGGTCTCCGAGATCGACGGCGTCCAAAGCGTGGACGTCGACGTCGAGAGCGGCCGCGTGACCGTGACCAGCGACGCACCGCTGACCACTGACGCGGTCTCCGCCGCCGTCACCGAGGCCGGCTACCGCCTGGTCGCGTGAACTCCACCGAGGTGCCGGCCGCGGCCCGCGTCGAGCTCGCCATCGGCGGGATGACGTGCGCGTCCTGCGCGGCTCGCGTCGAGCGGAAGCTCAACAAGGTCGACGGCGTGACCGCGACGGTCAACTACGCCACCGAGAAAGCCCAGGTCAGCTACCCGAGCGGGCTGTCAGTCGACGACCTCAAGGCCGTTGTGGAAGCCGCCGGCTACTCGGCACGGCTGCCCGAGCCCGAGGCGCCGGATGACACACGCGAGCTGCGCAAACGTTTGCTGGTGTCTGCCTCGCTCACTGTCCCGCTGGTCGTCGTCGCGATGGTCCCCGCCTGGCAGTCCGCGGCCTGGCCGTGGGTGTCGCTCGTCCTCGCCGCCCCGGTCGCGACCTGGGGCGCGTGGCCGTTCCATCGCGCCGCCGCGGTCAACCTGCGGCACGCCACCGCCACGATGGACACGCTGATCTCACTCGGCGTCGTCGCTTCCGTGGCCTGGTCGCTGTACGCGCTCGTTTTCGGCGACGGCCACCACCACCTGTACTTCGAGGTGGCCGCCGCGGTCACCACGTTCATCCTGGCCGGCCGCCACTTCGAAACGCGGTCGAAGCGCCGGGCCGGCGCCGCCCTCCGCGCCCTCATGGACCTCGGGGCGAAGGACGTCACCGTGCTGCTCGACGGCGAAGAGCACCTCGTCCCGATCAAGGACTTGCCGGTCGGTGCCGTCTTCGTGGCCCGGCCCGGCGAGAAGATCGCCACCGACGGCGTGGTCACCGAAGGCGGGTCGGCGGTCGACACCAGCATGCTGACCGGCGAGTCGGTCCCGGTCGAGGTCGGTCCGGGCGACGCGGTCACCGGTGCCACCGTCAACGTCGGCGGGCGGCTGCTCGTGCGCGCCACGCGCGTCGGCGCGGACACCCGGCTGGCGCAGATGGCGCGGCTCGTCGAGTCGGCGCAAAACGGCAAGGCCGAGGTCCAGCGCCTGGCCGATCGGGTCTCGGCGGTGTTCGTCCCGGCGGTCGTCTTCGCCGCGCTGGCGACCCTCGTCGGCTGGCTGGCGACCGGTAACTCGGCGGACGCGGCGTTCACCGCGGCCGTGGCCGTGCTGATCATCGCCTGCCCGTGCGCGCTCGGCCTCGCCACGCCGACGGCACTGCTCGTCGGCACCGGCCGCGGTGCGCAGCTGGGCATCCTGATCAAGGGGCCCGAGGTGCTCGAGTCGACCCGGCGCGTCGACACCGTCGTGCTCGACAAGACCGGCACCGTCACCACCGGCCGGATGACGCTCGTCGAGGGCGACGGCGAGGTGCTCCGGCTCGCGGGCGCCGTCGAGGCCGCTTCCGAACACCCGATCGGCCGCGCCATCGCCGACGCCGCCCGCGAGCGCTTCGGCGCCTTGCCCGCCGTCACCGAATTCCGCAGCACGCCGGGTGTCGGCGTGGCAGGGGTGGTCGAAGGACGCGTCGTCAGCGTCGGGCGGGCGCCGGGTGGTGACGTGACCACGGTCGGGGTGACCTGGGACGGCGAGCTGCACGGCACGCTGGCCGTCGCCGACACGATCAAGCCGACGTCCGCGCGGGCCGTCGCCGAACTGCGGCAACTCGGCCTGGAGCCGATCCTGCTGACCGGTGACAACGCGGGCGTGGCGCGGGCGATCGCCGCCGAAGCCGGGATCGGCGAGATCGTCGCCGAGGTGCTGCCCGAGGGCAAGGTCGACGTCGTCAAGCGGCTGCAGGCGGAGGGCCGCGTGGTGGCGATGGTCGGTGACGGCGTCAACGACGCGGCCGCGCTCGCGCAGGCCGACCTGGGCCTGGCGATGGGTACGGGCGCCGACGCGGCCATCGAAGCCGGCGACCTGACGCTGGTGCGAGGAGACCTGCGGGCCGCGGCCGACGCGATCCGGCTGGCCCGCCGCACCCTCGCCACGATCAAGGGGAACCTGTTCTGGGCGTTCGCCTACAACGTGGCGGCGCTGCCGCTCGCGGCGCTCGGCCTGCTCGACCCGATGATCGCGGGGGCGGCGATGGCCTGCTCGTCGGCCTTCGTGGTGAGCAACAGCCTGCGGTTGCGCCGGTTCCGCTGACACCCCGGGAGGGTATAGTCGGGGTGAGGAATGCCGACGACGGGACAGGTGGGCGATGACGGGTTACGGCACCGAGCGGGAAGCCTATCTGAAGCGCCTGCGCCGGATCGAGGGTCAGATCCGCGGGCTGCAGCGCATGGTCGAGCAGGACAAGTACTGCATCGACATCCTGACCCAGGTCTCCGCGGCGACGAAGGCGTTGCAGTCGTTCTCGCTCGAACTGCTCGACGAGCACCTGGCCACCTGCGTCGTCCAGGCGGCCGCGGCGGGCGGCGAGGAAGCCGATCTGAAGGTCCGGGAAGCTTCGGACGCCATCGCGCGGCTGGTGCGGTCCTAGCGGACCAGCACGGCCAGGGTGAGGCCGCCCGCGTTCGTCGTGAAGTGCACGATCACCGACGCGAGCACGCCCCGGCCGAGGTGGCGCCACCAGTGCAGGAAGATCCCGGCGACGCCCGCCGCGGCCATCGCCAGCACCTGCAGCACCACCACCGGCGTCGAGCCGAACACGGCGTGCACGGCGGCGTTGCGGCCGATGGCGAGGGCCGGCAGCGCGTGCCAGAGCCCGAACAGCGCGGCCGAGCCCAGGATCGGCGGCCAGCACCACCGGTCGTCGTCCGCGCCGAACAGACCGGGCAGCACACCGCGGAACGCGACCTCCTCGATCAGGACCGTGCCGAACAGGATCCGGCCGCAGGTCAGCCACAGCAGCTGCGCGAAATCGGGGTCGCCGACGCGGCCGTCCTGGTAGACCGTGCGCAGCGACGGCACGGCCAGCGCGATCCCGAAGACGACCGCCACCGAAGCCGCGCCGGCCAGGCCGGCGAGCGCGGGACGCCGGAGCCGGCTCAGCCCCAGGTCCGTCCACGAGCAGCCGGCCGCCCGGCCCAGCGCGACCAGCACGAGCGCCGCCACCAGCCCGCACACCGGGTACGCCCAGCCGGGCAGCACGCGGTTGGCCAGCGTGGTCGACGCCGCGAGCGTCATGACCGCGGCGACCAGCGCGAACACCCGCCGCGGGGGGAACGGCGCGGCTCCGGTCAAGGACCGGCTCCCGCGGTCCCGGTGAAGCCGCCGTGGGGACTGCCGACCGTCACGACGTCCTGACCTGCGCCGATGCCGCGGCGCAGGTCAACCTACCGCGTCGGTGAGGTCGTCCGCCGGTGACCGGCGCTGGATCGGCACTCTTTTCGACATCGGCAGGGTGGCTTCCGGGTCGAACGACGCGAGACGGTCGTCGAGGGCGACGGCCGCGTCGGCCAGCAACGCCCGGCAGCCCGTCAGGCTCGCCTTGACCTGGTCGCGGACCTCCGCGAGGGCCGTGACCTCGCGTTGCGCCGCCTCGACCAGGGATTCGCCGTGCTCGGTCGCGTCGGTGACCAGCTTCTCGGCCTTCTCCCGGGCCGCGGCCAGCTCGGTTTCCGCGGTCGTGACCAGGGTTTCGCCGTGCTGCCGCGCTTCGGCGACCAGCTGGTCGGCCTTCGCTCGGGCGGCCGCAGACTGCTCGGCCAGCTCGCGCATCGCGTCGGCGCGGCGCACCGTCATCGCGCGGGTGTGGTCCTCCTCCAGCTGGGCACGGCGGTGTGCCGCGGCCTCGTCGAGTTCCTTGCGACGCTGCTCGGCCGCGCGCAGGAGTTCCTCGTGCTCGGCGCGCTGCCGCTCGCGTTCGGCCTCCGCCTCGGCGACCAGCCGGCGTTCCTTCTCCGTGAGCCGGACGGCCTCCGCCTCGGCCTCCCGGCGGATCCGCTCCGCGGTTTCCGTTGCCGCCGCGGTGATTTCGGCCGCTTCCTCGCGGGTCAGCTCGATCATCCGGCGGGAGCGCTCCTGCAGGGCGTCCGCGGGGATCGGGGTCATGCTGATCCGGTCGATCTTGACCCGCAGCTCGTGGTTCTCCTCGGCGAGCGCGGTCCCGCGGCGCCGCGCGGAGTCCCGCTCCGCGGTGAGTCTGCGGATCTCGGCCTCGGCCCACGCGACGTACTCCGCGACCTGGGCGCGATGAAAACCGCGCCACGCCAGGTCGAATCCGGGCTGCGTGTTCGCCACGTCCTCGCCGCCGCCGGGGGCCATGCCTCACCTCCGAATTGGATGGTTTCTCCTGGGCCGCACGTTTTCCTTGCGGCACCGGGGGTTTCCGTGTGCACCCCAGTGTGCCGCAAACCCGCCTCCGCGCGCTGCCCGGGCGGCCGATCATTCGTCGAGCGGTTCTCCGAGACCGGTGGACGTGCTCCGGACGGCGGGCAGCTCGGCCAGTTCGGCGGCCAGGTCGTAGAGATCACCGCGGCCGTCCAGGCGCAGCGTCACGACCGCGATCCGTTGCCCCTCTTCGGAAACGGATTCGTGGTCGACCTCGACGTGGTGCACCGCCCACCCGCGCCCGGTGCACACGGCCAGCGCCGCGCGCAGCACGCCGTGGCCGTCGAGGTAGCTCAGCCGGACCACCGGTGGTTCCCGGCGGTGCCGGGCCACGAACCGCTGCAGCGGCGGGAAGCCCCGGGTCACCACGAAATGCCCGATCGTCGTGCCGGCCGCGAGCACCGGCAGCCCGGCCCCGCACGCCGTGCCGACCGCGGCGGTCAGCCAGATCGTCGCCGCCGTGGTCAGCCCGCGCACCGCGTCCCGGCGGACGAAGATCAGCCCGCCGCCGATGAAGCCGATGCCGGAAACGATCTGGGCGGCGATCCGCGACGGGTCGAGCGAGACGTGCTCGAAGCCGAGCAGATCGGCGAAGCCGTACTTCGACACCAGCATGAACACGGCCGAGCCGACGCCGACCAGGCTGTGCGTCCGCAGCCCGGCGGCCTTCATGCCGGCCTCGCGTTCGAGCCCGATGGCGACGCTCAGCACGAGTGCGAGCAGGACCGGCGGCAGCAGGCTCCACTGGGCCGACGTGGACCACAGGGTGGGCAAGTTCGTGACCTCCAGGGTTTCCGGTGGCCGGCAAGCGGGGAGAACCGCGGCGCCGTCACCTGGGCATACTGGGCCGGACGCCCCCGATCGTGCCAGGCGAGGAGGACTCGTGACAGCGAGCCTGCCGGTTCCGGACTTCGTGGCCTACCGCGCCGTGCGCCGCGGCGTCCGCGACCTGCTCGGGGGACGGCCCGGCGCGGGGTTCCACCGGGTCCCGGCATGTCCGGAGTGGACTGTCACGGACCTGCTCGGCCACCTCACGGCGATCGCCGGGCGGGTCCTGGCGCGCCACGGCGGCGGCCCGGTGTCGTCGGCCGGGGCTGTGGCGGTGCCGGAGCTGCTCGACCACTGGGACGACGTCGGCGAGGAGCTCGACCGGCGGCTCGAGGACGCGGGCGGGCGCAGTGGCGCGGTGATGGTGATGGACGCCTACACCCACGAGCTGGACCTGTGCGCGGCCCTCGGCGTCGCGCCGCCGGAGGACCACGCGGCCGAGGCGCCGAGCTTCGAAGTGCTGGTCAGCGGACTGTCCGGCGCGATCACGGCACGCCGGTTGCCGTCGCTGCGGCTGTGCACGACGTCGGGTGCGGAGTGGACGGCAGGTGCCGGCCGTCCGGCGGCGACGGTGACCGCGCCCACCCACGACCTCTACCGCTCCCTGGCCGGACGACGGTCCCTTGCCCAGCTCGCGGCCCTGGCCTGGAGCACGGCGCCCGAGCCGTGGCTGCCCGCGTTCGGCTGGGGGCCGTTCGCGCCGCCCGCCCGGCCGGGCGTCTGACGGGCGGCGGGGCTCAGCCGGACGGCGGGGTGACCGTCAGGAGGGCGGCCAGGGCCAGCACCACGACGCTGAGCAGCACCTCCACCACCACTGCCTGGCGCAGGCGGCGCAGGTCCGCCGTCACCGTCTTCGTCGCGCCTTCCGGCGGTGCCGCCGGGGTCTGGCTCCGGCGCACCGCCCGGCGGGAGCGGCTCGCCACCGCCAGCAGCACCGCGAAGCCCGCGATCTTCAGCAGGACCAGCAGGCCGAACCGGGTCGTCCAGAGGGACGGCAGCGACGGCATGATGCGCAGCGCCAGCACGGCGCCGCTGACCGCGATGGCCGTCACCGCTCCGCCCGCGATGCGGGAAAAGCGCGTCGCCACGGGAACCAGGTCCTCGTCGGCCGCCGGGCGGTGGAGGCACAGGGCCAGCTGGGCCAGGCCGCCCGCCCAGACGGCGATCGCGCCGAAGTGCACCAGGTCCGCCGAGACCGAGACGAACATGATCGGGTCGGTGACCGGGTGGCCGGTGGCCGAGAACGTCAGCAGCACGAGGAAGCCGGTCACCACGGCCAGGTTCTCGTAGCGGGAGCGCAGCCGTTCCGGCAGGTCCGGCCGCAGCAGCCGGGGCAGCAGCAGCGCCAGCACGGCCACCGCGGCCAGCCGGAGCAGCAACAGCTTCCCGTAGGCGACGCGCAGGGTGTCCGCCAGCAGCCGGGTCTCGAACACCGCTTCGAGGTTCCGCCCGGCCGCGTACGGGCCCTGCAGCACGAACGCCGCGACGGTCGTCGCCGCGACGAGGCCGGCGCCCCAGCGCAGCAGCCGCCGGGAACGGGGGTCGGCGCGGGCCGCCGGACGGCACAGCACCACGAACGCCAGCCCGCCGAGCAGCACGACTCCGAGGTAGGCCAGCCAGCGCACGCCCGTCGACACGGCGTCGACGGCCGCGTCGGTGCCGGTCGCCGCCGACACCGCGCCGGCCGACGTCACCAGCGGCCCGGTGCCCACCACGAACGCGAAGGTGCCGCGCACCGGGTGGGAGTCGGCCGAGACGAAGGCGTATTCGACCAGGTAGCTGCCGTCCGGCAGGCCCGGCTTCAGCCGCACCGCGAGCTGCTCGGCGACGTCGCCGGGCTGGAACACCGGCCCGGTGTCGGCCTGCGTGCCCGCGAGGTCGACGACCTTGATCGACCCGGGCTGGATCCCGACGTTCTCCGAAAGGGTGACCGACACCAGGGGCGGCGCCGCGCTCAGGCGGGCGCCGTCCCCCGGGGCCGACGAGACGATCTCGACGTGAGCCGAGGCCGGGACGGCGCCGAGCACCAGCCAGCCGGTGAGGAAGGCCAGCAGGGCCAGCGCTCGCTTCACGACGCGGCGAGGGCGGCCTTCGGCAGCCCGCAGACGCAGCCGCTCAGCTCGTGCTCGGCGACCGAGGCCCGCCGGTGCAGGACGACCGCGACGATCATCGGGATGGTGACGATCGTGTTGTAGAACAGGTGCAGCTCCACCCGCGGCACGAGCAGCTGGATGATGCTCGTGGGCACCTTCTGCCCGGCCAGCCGCCAGCCCGACTGCGCCTGGATGAACAGCAGCAGGTGCTCGATGTGGTGCCAGAACTGGATGGCGAGCGCGAGGTTCCACCACTGCCGCGACCGGCCGGCGAAGCCGTATCGCAGGATCCACAGGAACACCAGCATCACGAGCGCGTAGCCGTAGTGCAGCCATTCCTGCGAAATGAGCCACGGGAACGGCATCCCGAGCACTCCCCGCGCCCGCGAGGTGGGCCACCCGAACCCGTAGATCTGCACGGCTTGGACGATGTGCTCGGCCCAGTGGGCCAGCACGATCACCATGAACACGGCGAGGGCCCGGTTGTGGTACTTCCCGTTGAGCGTCCCCAGGAAGCCGGCCGGCCGAACGAACTCGGAGGTCGACATGCAAGTGCCCCTTCTCGAAGGACCGAATCTCGGCTTTCCGACGATAAAGCTCCCGGCGGCCCGATCCGTTACTCCGGATTGCCCATTTCGCCCGCCCGCACCCCGGGGCGGCTCAGTGCAGGGTGAGGCCGTCGGAGAGCTCCGGCTTCGGGGGGATCCGGAACAGCTTGGTGAACAGCTCCAGGTGCGCGAACTCGCCTTCGATCCTCACCCGGCCGGACGCGATTGCCTCGGCCGCGGTCAGGTTGCCGTTGAACAGGTCGATCAGCACCGGCCCCTGCGGCTCGATGACGATGTCCGCCGAGGGGTGGTCGCCGCTGCTCACCTTCAGCGTTCCGTCGTCGATCATGGCGTGGACGATCAGCGAGTCGCTGTGGCGCACCACGTACGTCACGTGCACGCCGCGCGCGGCTTCCTCCTGGAACGTCGTGTAGAGCGAGAGGATGGCGGCGTCGGTGGTGAAGACGTCGTCGCCCTTCGGGTGGCCGAGCGAGCGCGCGCCCCACAGCCCGAGGTCCAGCAGGATGTGGTCCAGTTCGCTGCCGTACTCGGTGAGCTCGTAGACCAGGCCGGCGTCGAGCTGCGGCAGGACGCGGCGGCGGACGACGCCGGCCTGCTCCAGCTCGTTGAGCCGGGACGACAGGATGCTCGCCGGGATGCGGGGCAGGCCTCGCTGCAGGTCCGTGAAGCGCTTCGGGCCGAGGATCAGGTCGCGGATGACGAGCATGGACCACCGCTCGCCGATGATTTCGAGAGCACGCGCCAGTCCGCAGAACTGTCCGTAGGTGCGTGTGGTCGTCATACTCGGTCCTCACTGTGGGTCGCATCGGACGCTCGGGATCCAGGTTGACGACCCGCTCGGCCGCCGGGCCAGTGCGGTGTGCACGCCTTCGCTGTGGAATTCACGGGAAATGTCGTGCGTTTCGCATCCCGGGCAGGTGTGCCGCGCACTGGCCGCAGGTCCGGCCGCCGGAGAAGAATCCGGGTTCTCGGATTGTGCGCACCGGCGGCAGGGAGTTGAAATGAGTGGATCGGCCGTGCACCCCGCCTTCCACCCGTCGACGTCGCACGCGCGCGGCCGCGTGCTCGGCTTCAAACGGCACCTGCGCGCCGAGGTCAGCAACGGCAACGGCGCCTACCTGTTCTCCGAACGCGGGGTCATCGCGATACGGGGCGCCCGCATCGAATCGCTCGCGCCGCTGCTGGACGGGACGTGGGCATTGGCCGACGTGCTCGGTGCGCGGCCGGACGGGATGGCGCCCGAGGAGGTCGCGGCGCTGGTGGCCCAGCTCGTCGAGGCGGGCCTGGTGGCCGTGCGCGAGGCGGCCGGGCCCGGGGCCGACGAACGGGAGCTCGCCTTCTGGGACGCGTGCGGCATCGACGCCGGCGAGGTCGCGGCCGGCGACACCCGCGGCAGCATCCGGCTGATCGCGGTCGGCGAGGACGTCGACACGCGGCCCGTCGAGGAGGCGCTGGCGGGCGCGGCCCTCGACGTCGTCGGCGGGACCGGCGAGCCCGACCTGAGCGTGGTGCTGTGCACCGACTACCTCGACCCGCGGCTGGGCGAGGTCGACGCCGAGCACCGCCGCACCGGACGGCCGTGGCTGCTGGCGCGCCCGTTCGGCGCCCAGGTCTGGATCGGGCCGGTGCTGCGGCCGCACGAGTCGGCGTGCTGGCTGTGCCTGACCAACCGGCTGTGGGCCCACCGGCACGCCGAAGCGTGCGCCCAGGAGGTCCTCGGTCACGTCGGCCCCGCGCGCCACCCCGCCGCCGCGCTGCCGCCGCTCACCGCGGCGGCGGCCCACCTGGTGGCGCTGGAGGCCAGCAAGTGGCTGGCCGGCTACCGCCACCGCGGCCAGGAGAGCGTCTGGGTGCTCGACACCCTCAGCCTGCAGGGCGAGCTGCACGACCTGCGCCGCCGCCCGCAGTGCCCCGGCTGCGGGGACGCCACGCTCGTGACCCAGCGGTCCGCCCGGCCGATCGAGCTGCGGGAAGCCCGGAAGGCCACCTCGGGCGGCGGGGGGCACCGCACCGCGACGCCGGCCCAGATGCTCGAGCGGTACCGGCACCTCGTCAGCCCGGTCACCGGGATCGTGAAGGCGGTCCGGCCCGACCCGGCGGCGCCGCCGTTCGTCAACGCCTACCGGTCGGGGACGAACATCGCCCGCGCCCTCACCGGCGTCGTCGGGCTGCAGGCCGGACTGCGCGGGGAGAACGGCGGCAAGGGCGTCAGCCCCCTCGACGCCGAGGTCGGCGCGCTCTGCGAAGCGGCGGAGCGCTTCTCCGGCAACTTCCAGGGTGACGAACTGCGGATCCGGGCCTCGTTCGACGACCTCGGCGCGGAGGCGGTCCACCCCAACGACTGCATGCTGTTCGCCGAGCGGCAGTACCGGGAGCGCGCGGCCTGGAACGCGGCGCACGGACTGTTCCAGCACGTCGGCGCATCCTTCGACACCTCGGCCGTGATCGACTGGACCCCGGTGTGGACGCTGGCGGGCCGGCGCCGCCTCCTGCCGACCGGGTTCCTGTACTACGGCGCGCCCACCGGCTGCGGGATCGGCGGCCTGCGCTCGGACTCCAACGGCGCGGCGGCCGGCAGCAGCCTCGAGGACGCCATCCTGCAAGGCACCCTGGAGCTCGTCGAACGGGACGCCGTCGCGTTGTGGTGGTACAACCGGACGCCGGTGCCGGGGGTGGATCTCGCGTCCTTCGGCGACCCGTGGCTGGAGGAGATGATCGGCGGCTACGCGGGCATCGGCCGCGAGCTGTGGGCGCTCGACGTGACGTCGGACCTCGGCGTCCCGGTGGTCGTGGCGCTCTCGCGGCGCACCGACGGGCCGCACGAGCACGTCATCTTCGGCTTCGGGGCCCACCTCGACCCGCGGATCGCCCTCCGCCGCGCGATCACCGAGCTGAACCAGATGATCCCCGACGTGCTCCAGTTCGGACACGAGATCGACGACCCGGACGCGGCCCGCTGGCTCCGGTACGCGACGGTCGCCAACCAGCCGTACCTCCGGCCCGCCGCGGGCGTGCGGATGCGCGTCCCGGCGGACTTCCGGTTCGTCCACCGCCCGGACGTGCGCGACGACGTGGTGGCGCTGGGCCGGACGCTGGCGGCGGCCGGCACGGAACTGCTCGTGCTCGACCAGACCCGGCCCGACGTGGGGATCCCGGTGGTCAAGGTGCTCGCGCCGGGGCTGCGGCCGTTCTGGGCCCGCTACGCGCCCGGACGACTGTTCGACGTTCCGGTGCGGCTGGGCAGGCTCGCCGAGCCGACGCCGTACGAGCGGCTCAATCCCTTCCCCATCTTCCTCTAGCACCCTGGAGTGCTCCGGAAGAGCACTTCACCCCTCGCGTAGGAGCACCCGTTGACCGCCGACAGCCCGGAGGGACGCGCCGAAACGATCCGGTTGCTGTCCCTGACCGAGGACACCCTGCTCGAAGCCGCGGACGACGGGACGCTCGTCGCCGTCACGTGGTGGGGGGAGTACGAGTTCCCCGGCACGCCCGAGGAAGTCCGCGCGTCGCTCGACCGGATGGTGCTCGGCCCGGTGACCATGGCCAACCTGGCCGTGGCCGGCCCGGACGAGTCGCGGGTGTCGCTGCGGAAGGTGCTCGCCCGGCTCTCCGGTTCGGTGGTGCACTCCCTCGCGCTCAACGACGGCCAGGGGCCGTTGCTGTCGGCGATCCCGGTGACGCAGAACCCCGCGTTCCCGGTCGGCCCGCTGCCGGCGGCGCGGCGCGTCCGGCTCTCGCGGTTCACCTCGCTGCGCGCCGACGGTGACACGCTGCTCGCCGAGTCGGCGGGAGCGCGGTACAAGGTCGCCTTGTCCAGCTCGCCCGCCGTGGTGATCGCGTCGTCGCTGGCCGCGCCGAGAACGGTCGACGAGCTGGCCGGGACGGCCGGGGTGCCCTCGGCCGTCGTGGCCGACGTCCTGTCCTTCCTGGTCGCCGCCGGGGTGGTGCTGCTCGCCCGGCCCGACGGCGGGTTCGCCGAGTCCGGCGGGCCCGACCTCGGTGTCTGGTCGCCGGACGACCTGCTGTTCCACACCCGCAGCCGGACCTGGCAGAAGGGGGCGGCGCCGGATCCGGACGCGGCTCGCGAGCTGCGCGAGCCGCCCGTGGTCAAGCAGGTCACCGCGGGGCCGACGTTCCCGCTGTACCGGCCGGACCCGGCCGTGCTGGCGGCCGGGGACCCGACGCTGACCAGCCTGCTCGAGCGCGACCACACCCGCCCGGAGTTCAGCGAGCGCGCCCTGCAGGCGCGGCAGATCGGCGAGTTCCTGTTCCGGGCAGCCCGGGTCCGCTCGGTCGGCCCGGCGCACCTGCCCGGCGGCCCGGCGCACGAGGCGTCGCAACGGCCGTACTTCAGCGTCGCCTGCCTGTACGAGCTCGAGATCTACGTCGGCATCAACCGCTGCGACGACCTGACCCGCGGGATCTACCACTACGACCCGCTGTGGCACACGCTCACCCTGATCAACGACGACCTCCCGGTCCTGGACGGCCTGCTGGACATGGCGATGGTCGCCGCGGGCGGCCACGCCCGGCCGTCGGTGCTGCTGACGATGACGGCCCGCATGTCGCGGATCGCCTGGGTCCTCGGCGGGGCGGCGTACGCCACGACCCTGCTCCACGTCGGGGCGCTGCAGCAGGTGTTCTCCCTCGCCGCGAAGGCCATGGGGCTGACCGCGCACGCCGTGCCCGTGGACGCCGGCGACCGCGTCGACCGGGCGCTGAAGCTGGAGTGGCCCGCCGAGGTCAGCGTCGGCGAATGTGTCCTGAACTTGCCCGGGTGAGCCTGCGGCCGGAACGCCCGGATCGCGGTTCCGGCTGTTAGATTTGCCGGGCGGACGTCTGGGGAGCTTCCGCGAGGGGGCAACTGGGGAG
Organism: Amycolatopsis sp. NPDC003861; assembly: GCF_053605405.1. Classification (NCBI taxonomy): domain Bacteria; kingdom Bacillati; phylum Actinomycetota; class Actinomycetes; order Pseudonocardiales; family Pseudonocardiaceae; genus Amycolatopsis; species Amycolatopsis sp. NPDC003861. The sequence continues at coordinate 25,117 of NZ_JBSGJD010000068.1, read as the reverse complement.
GCGCAGCGGTGGATTCGGCAGCGAAACCGGCCGGTCCGGCGGGCCGCCCGTTCCCGCTGCGGCCGGGCCGGGTCGCGCACGCCGGCGGCTGCGTCGCCATCGGGCTGCTCTGTCTCCTCACCTCGCTGCCGGAGGCGGCGGACCGGGCGGTGGTCCTGGCCGCCTGCGGGTGCGGCGGGGCGCTGGTCCTGGTCCACCTGGCCGCGTTCGGGGGCGGACGCACCCGGTTCCGTGGCACCGCGCTGGCGCTGCAGGCCGTGCTGGGCCTGGCCCCGGTGCTGGAGTTCGGCGCGGCATGGGCCGAGTTCAGCTGTTTCTTCCTGGGCAGCCTGCCGCTGGTGGCCCGGCTGCGCGTCGCCGTCCCGGTGCTGGTGCTCGTGACGGCCGGGGCCGGGGCACTGGTCGCCGGGCCGGCGGCCGTCGCGGACGGCCTGCGAGCCGCGTTGCTCACCGCGGTGACGGCCTTCGCGGTGTTCGGGCTCGCGTGGCTCGCCGGGGCGGCCGCCCTGGACGAGGACGGCAGGCGGGAGATCGCCGCCCAGGTGGTCGCCGAGGAACGCCGCCGGTTCTCCCGGGACACCCACGACCTGCTCGGCCTGAGCCTCTCGGCGATCACGCTCAGGGTGGAGCTGATCCGGCGCCTGGTCGACGACCACCCGCAGGCCGCGCAGGCCGAGCTGGCCGAACTGCTCACGATCTCCCGCAAGGCGCTGGCGGACGTCCGGGCGATCGCGGCGGGGTCCCGGGAGATGTCGCTGGCGGAGGAGTGCCGGTCCGCCGCCTCGGTGCTGCGGGCGGCAGGCATCACGGTCGGCTTCGACGGGCAACTGCCGGCCGACCTGCCGTCGCCGGTGGCGACGACCTTGGCGGCGGTCCTGCGCGAGAGCGTCACGAACGTCATCCGGCACAGCAAGGCCGCCTGGTGCGACTTCTCGGTCGTGGCGGTGGCGGGCGCGGTGCGGCTGCAGGTGGCCAACGACGGGGTCCCGCCCGCCGGCGAAGACCCGCCCGCGGGCGAGAACCGCGGCTCCGGGCTGCGGAACCTCACCTACCGCGTGGAAGCCCTCGGCGGCGAGCTGTCGGTGGGGGTGCGGCCGGACGGGACGCACCGGCTGAGCGCGGTCGTCCCGCTGCGGGCACCGGCCTGGTGAACGGCGTCCGGAGCCGTTACAGCCATTCGGCTTCGGTGGCGATCCGGATCGCGTGGACCCGGTTGCGCGCGTTCAGCTTCGTCACGGACGCGGCCAGGTAGTTGCGGACCGTTCCGGGCGACAGGAACAGGTCCGCGGCGATGTCGGCCACGTTGCGGCCGCGGGCGGCCAGCGAAAGGATCTCCAGCTCGCGGGGGGTGAGTGGGCAGTCGTCGGCTTCCCAGGCGGACAGGGCGAGCTCGCTGTCGATGACGCGGCGGCCGACGGCCACCGAGCGGACCGCGTTCGCCAGCTTGTCCGAAGGCGCGTCCTTCAGCAGGAAGCCGTTCACCTTGGCGTCCAGGGCGCGGCGGACGGTGCCCGGCCGGCCGAGGCTGGTGAGGATCAGGGTGTGGCAGTCCGGCAGGCTTTCGTGGATCTCGGTGGCCGCCGTCAGACCGTCCTTCCCGGGCAGATCGATGTCGATGACGGCGACGTCCGGATGGGCCGCCTTCGCCGCGGGGAGGATCTCGTCGCCGGAATCGACTTCCGCGACCACTTCGATGTCGGATTCGAGGTTGAGCAAGGCGACGAGCGCGCCGCGGACCATATCCATGTCCTCGGCAAGCAAAACTCTGATCACGGTGTGACCTCACTTCCCCCAGCGGGATGTCTCCCCGTGAGAATGGTACGCCACCGGATCCCGCCGGAAGGCAATTTCCGCCGCCCGGAATGCCGGCGATCGGCGCCGTCCCCACGACGCGCGATCGCCGGCCGGAAGCCCGGCGTGACGGCCTTCCCCGGTTCGGCGGACTGTTCAGACCGCCACGGGCCGCCGGCCGGCCGACGGCCGCAGGTCCGGCAGCGCCAGCAGCACCGGCGGGTCGAAGCTGTGGCGCGGCCGCAGCCGTACGTCGGCCAGCACGGCGGTGACCCCGCGGTGCACCGGCACCGGGCCGGTGAGGCCGGTATAGGGCCGTGGCCCGCGGTCGTCGTCGTAGCCGGCGGCGAAGGTGTGGGCGATGACGTACCAGGCGCCGGGCGGCACGTCGGCCAGCGCGTACGGTCCCGGCCCGGACAGGATCGCGTACCGCGCGGGACGGCCTTCGGTGATCTTCGCCGGGAACAAGCCGACGAATACGGGGCCGGCGGTCCCGTACGGGCAGCGGACGTTCCCGCGCAGCGTGCTGCCCGAGGGGGCCTGGTCAGCGCGTTCGGGGACCCGCGGCGGCAGGCCCCTGGTCTGCCGGTAGCCGCTCGGCGACAGCCCCACGCTGCCGCTGAAGCGGGCGCTGAAGGTGCCGACGCTGTTGTAGCCGACCTGGTGGCTGATGTTGGCCACGGAGATGCTCGTCGTCGCGAGCAGCCGTTTGGCCTCGGCCAGCCGCAGCGCCGACAGGAACCGGCCGGGGGAAAGCCCGGTCGCCCGCAGGAACACACGGGTGAAGTGGAACTTGCTGAACATGGCGGCCCGGGCGAGGTCGTCGACGGTGAGCCGGTCGCCCAGGTGGTCCCGCATGGTCGTGATGGCGCGCGCCATGGCCTGTCGTACGACCTCGTCCATGGTGGCCCTCCTCCCGTCGCCTGGCGTCGGTAGCCGCGTTCCCCGGTGAAACGCGTGGCCGCCGGCGGAATGCTTGTCGAAAAGAACTCTAGGTCGGACGCTGTCTACTTCTTAAGTGCTCAGTGCACCATTCCGGATGGGTTTCGCACGGGCCGGACATGCGTTTTGCATATGGCTCGCCTGCCGCGGTTTGCGGCGGCCCGGCCGGGTATGTCCTCCGATGGATGGCCGTGCGTTCCCGTCGCGTATCGCGGCGGCGCGAACGCGAAAAGTGAGCGAAACGGCGTTATCCGGTCGTTCGCTGCCCTCTGCTACTCCATTCGGGCGCAGTCGCCGGACTGCGCGGAGCAGACATAAAGCACATATCCCCGGTGATCTGGACACTGGTTCCCGGCGGTCCGCGAGTGGACTATTTATGGCACGTGAAGCTTTCTACTTCGCCACTGGGAGATCTCAATGTCCGCACGTATTTCCGCTGACGTCCGCGCGCTTTTCGTCGACCTGGGAGTCGAGGTCGAAGACGCCGATTCGATCGAGACCGGCCTCGTGATCGACTGTTTCGAACAATGGGGGAGCCGCGTCGACTCGAGGGTGTGCTTCTCCATCTGCGGGCCGAACCTCGAAGCGCTGCGCGACGTGGAACTCGCCGCCTGAGCCCGTTTCGGCTGCCGTCCACACTGGTCCGGGCCTGAGGGAGCCGGTCTCCCGGGTGCATTCGCCCCGGAGGCCGGCTCCCTCGGCGTGCGCCTGGCGTCCACTGGCGACAGTCGATGGGAAAATTTCCCACCATGCACCTATGCTTTGCTACCTCCGGTAGTCGTCCGAGCGCGTCCTGTTGTATTCGGATCGAATTGCTTCGAGGTCCACGTGCATTTTCCGAGGTGAACCCTCTTGGACCAACCGGGAGTCCCGCGGAAATGTTTAACTGAGGCCCTGGGGAGTTGTGAAGGCGGAGGCGCCTCGTGATCAAAGTGCTCGTGGCCGAAGACATGCACATAGTCCGGAGCGCGCTCGTGGCGCTGTTGCGGCTGGAGCCCGACATCGAGGTGGTGGCCGAAGTCGCTTCCGGGACCGAGATCCTTCCCGCGGCCCGGGCCAGCGAAGCGCACGTCGCCATCATCGACATCGACCTGCCGGGCAAGGACGGCCTCACCGCGGCCGGTGAGCTGCGCGAGCAGCTGCCGTGCTGCCGCACCCTCATCCTCACCGGCCTGGGCCGTCCGGGCACGCTCAGGCGCGCGCTGGACGCGCGGGTGAGCGGGTTCCTGCTGAAGGACGCGCCGCCGGGCGAACTGGCCCACGCGGTCCGCGGCGTCGCGGCCGGACGGCGGATGGTGGACGGTGACCTGGCCCTGGCGGCCTGGGACAGCGACGACTGCCCGCTGACCGGCCGCGAGCTCGACGTGCTGCGGCTGACCTCGCAGGGGTACGGGACGGTCGAGGTGGCGGCCCGGCTGTACCTGTCGGCGGGCACGGTGCGCAACTACCTGACGACGGTGGTGTCGAAGCTGGGGGCCCGCAACCGGGTGGACGCGATCCGGCGGGCCCAGGAGTCCGGCTGGATCTGAAGCGCCGGTCGCCCGGGAAACCGGCTCTCAGACGGGTACCACGGCGCGCAACCGGAACCGGCCGTCGTCCACCACACCGGCGGTGAGCTCGCCGCCGAGGTCGGCCACCCGGTGGGACAGGTTGCCGATGCCGCTGCCCGACGCGGTGCCGGGCCGCGCGGCTCCGTCGTCCGCCGGATCGGCCGGGGTGACCGGGCGCGGGCCGGACCGCTCGACGCCGTCGTTGACGATCTCGAGGCTGACTCCGCCGTCGACCCGGTGCAGGGCGATCTCGCAGGTCTCCACCCGGCTGTGCCGGAGCACGTTCGTGATGCCCTCCCTCAGCACCACCGCCAGTACCGTGCGGACCGGCGCGGGCAGCTCGTCCTGGAGCATCTCCATCCGGACCCGGACGTCGGCGGCGGCGAGCACGGAGCGGGCCGAGCGGGACTCGCTGTCCAGGGACAGCTCCCGGTAGCCGCTGGCCACCGAGCGCACGTCGGAGAGAGCCTGCCTGGTCAGGCCCAGGGTCTCGACCAGCTCCTGGGCCGCCCGGTCGCGGTCCAGTGGCAGCACCCTGGCCGTCAGCTCGCTCTTGAGCGCGATCGCCGAGAGGCTCATGCCGAGCAGGTCGTGCAGGTCGCGGCCGAAGCGCAGGCGCTCCTCGGCGACCGCGGTCTCGGCCAGCCGCCGCCGGCTGTGGTTGAGCTCGGCGACCAGCCGGACCAGCCACAGCATGCCGAACACGATGAGCCCGACCATCACCGTGCCGGCGGAGAACGCCACCGCGTAGAGGGCGTCATCGCCGGCCTGCCCTGCGACGTACTGGAGCCAGAGGTAGAACCCGGCGTTCGCGGCGAAGACCAGCCAGCCGGCGACCGGGGGCAGGACCAGCAACGCGCAGCCCATGAGCAGCGACGGCCAGCTCACCCAGTCCCGTTGCAGCGGCAGCATCGGGAGGTAGATCAGGCAGGCCTGGACGAACAGCATCGCGATGCTCTGGCCCGAGCGCAGCCGGGTGGAGGGGCGGTTGAAGTAGGCGAACTGCAGGGTCAGCAGCGCCGTCAAGGACCCGGCGACGAGCGCGATGTGCCAGCCGTTCGTGGTCAGCAGGAGCGCGTGCACGACGGCCATGAGGCCGAACAGGGTGAAGATGACCGGCAGGAGCACCCGGACCCGCCTCGACTCCGCGTCGGCCGGCTCGGTGGCGTCGTCGGTGGACGGCGGCTCGACCCGGTCCGGCAGCGGCAGCTCGACGAGCAGCCGGAACCGGCCGTCCTCGCCGATACCGCTGCGCACGGTGCCGCCCAGCGCGGCCACCTCGTCCGGCAGCCGGGCGAGCAGCTCGGACTCCGTGGGCAGGTCGTCGGGGCCCACGCCGTCGTTGACGATCTCCAGCGACACCCGGCCGTGCCGCTGCTGGACCGCGATTTCGCAGTGTTCGACGTCGCTGTGGCGCAGGACGTCGGTGACGCCCTCCTGCAGCACCTTGGCGAGCAGGGTGCGCGCCTGGACCGGCAGGTCGCCCTGGTCCAGGTGGATCCGCACGGCGATGTCGGAGGCGGTCAGCAGCGACTGGGCGGTGCGGAACTCCTTCTCGAGCGACACGCGGTAGCCGTGGGACACCGCGCGGACGTCGGAGAGCGTGCGCTGCGCGATGGCGGTGATCTCGGCCAGCTCGGCCTGGGCCTGCTCGCTCGACTTGCGCATCAGGCGGTGCACCAGCTCACCCTTGAGGGCGATGGCCGAGAGGCTCATGCCGAGCAGGTCGTGCAGGTCCCTGGCGAAGGCCAGGCGCTGCTCGGCGACCGCGCGGCGGGCGAGCTCGGTCCGGGCCAGGTGCAGCTCGCGGATCATCCGGGCGACCAGAGGAAGCTTGGCGAAGACCAGGCTGTACGCGGCGACGCCGAGGACGGTGTAAACCGACTCCAGCGGAGTGTCGTAGCGCAGCTCGATCCACAGCACCGCGGCGATGTTGAGGCCGAAGAGGGGCCACGCGAACCAGGCGGGCAGCACCAGCACCACCGCGCCGCCGAAGAAGACCGGCATCGCCGCCCACATGGCGTCGAAGGTCAAGACCGGCACGTAGCCCAGCAGGGCCAGCACGACCAGCAGGACCCGGCTGGTCGTCGTGTCGAGGCGGACCGACGGCCTGCTGAAGTGGAGCAGCTGGATGGCGAGGAGCAGCGCGACCGCGAGGATGGCGTAACCGGCCGCGACCGGGCTCACCGACTGGGGGATGAGGTCGGCGAGCAGCACGGCCCCGAAGCCGGCGACGACCACGGTGATGAGCGAGCCGGCGAGGTAGGTCGCCAGCTTGGGCCGCCGGTCGACCGCGCTCGTACCCCAGGGCACGGAAAGGGCGCCCGAGCGGTTCGAGTCGACGACCGGAGACATGCGCAACGGTCCTCCGGTGTCGTGGCGTTGCACGGAGTGGGTTCGGTGACCCGGGCTGAGCTCGGTCTGCATGCTTCCGGACAATCCTATCTCATCCTGTCGGCTCGTATTGCCAATCCGGCCCGAAGCAGGCCGCCCCTGTACTGCACGTAACCGTTGTCACCAAGCCATTCGGCCGTGACTGTGGCCGGATCGGCACAGTCGGTGAAGAGCGGCCGTGCCGCCGTGCGTCCGGCTCCGGCCGAACGTCCGGTCCGCTTCGCCAGCCGCGGCCCCGGCCCCGCGCGACACCGGCCGGCGCGAGGAAATCCAGGTACGGCACCGCGATCGAGCCGGTGTGCAGCACGGATCGCCCGTCCTGGGTGAAGAAGCTCAGGCCGGGATCGTCGTCGTCGTGCTCGGCGGGGCCGGTGCCCTCGAGGCGGCGCGTCGCCGGGAAGTCCGCGGCGAACCCGGTGTCCGGCGCCGGATACCCCGGCAGGTTCCCCCCGGAGTGCCTGCGGTACTGCTCGCTCTTCGTGTCGGGGGCGTGGGAAACGATTACCCGGCGGGTGTCCCGGGTGTACAGCGCGGCCGAAAGCTCTCCGGCGGAGGCGACGGCGGCGGGCCGGCTGCGATCGGGGACGGTGTGGTGCACCACGAGCCGTCGATGCCCGTCGAACAACTCGGCCAGGGTGACCGTGCCCGCGGGCCCGGCGAACCGGTACGCCCCGGCCGGCCCGGGGTGGGGCCTGCCGGGTCAGGCCGGGCAGCGCCAGTTCGGTCATGATCGCCTCCGGGGTGCGGTGTGCCGGTGCCCACCGCGCATTCTGCTCCCGGACGCCGGGCCGGGTCACCGGTTCGTGAGCGGGCAGAGCAAGATCGGAGACGCGGGCCGCCGGGCGCGGCCGCGGGCCGGGCCCTAGGCTCGCGGCCATGGCGAAGTACTTCGACGTGCACCCGGACAACCCCCAGCGGCGCGCCATCGGCCAGATCGCGGACCTGGTGCGGCACGACGGGCTGATCGCCTACCCGACCGACTCGTGTTACGCGCTCGGGTGCCGGCTCGACAACCCCGAGGGCCTCGACCGCATCCGGGCGATCCGCAAGCTCGACCGGCGGCACCACTTCACGCTGGTCTGCCAGGACTTCGGGCAGCTGGGCCAGTTCGTGCACGTGGACAACGCGGTCTTCCGGGCGATCAAGGCGGCGACGCCGGGCAGCTACACGTTCATCCTGCCGGCCACCAAAGAAGTGCCGCGGCGGCTGATGCACGACAAGAAGAAGACCGTCGGCGTCCGCATCCCGGCACACGTGGTCACCCAGGCGCTGCTGGCCGAACTGGGCGAACCGCTGGTGTCCAGCACGCTGCTGCTGCCGGACGTGCCGGAACCGCTGACGCAGGGCTGGGAGATCAAGGACGAGCTCGACCACGTGCTCGACGCGGTCGTGGACTCCGGTGACTGCGGGGTCGAGCCGACCACGGTGGTCGACTTCTCCTCGGGGGAGGCGGAGATCGTCCGCCGCGGCGCGGGCGACCCGGACCGCTTCGCCTGATCAGTCCGGTTCGGCCGTCCACAGTGGATTTCTGTGCTGCTGCACCAGTTCCAGCCATCGGCGGGCGCGCGGCCCGGTGGCTTCGACGGCCAGCCCGGCGGCCGGGCGGCGGCCGGTGAACAGCAGGCAGAAGTCTTCGGCACGGCCGGAGATCCGGTCCGCCGCGTCGGCGGGGCCGAATTCCCAGAGCGTCCCCGACGGCGCGGTCAGCTCGAACCGGAGCAGCCCGGCGGGCGGCCCGCCGTGCCCGGCGTAGACGTCGCCGCTGGTGCGGACGCCGTAGTAGGCGACGTGGCCGATGGCGTCGTCGCGCGGGAGCCGGGCACCGAGCACATCGGCGATGTCCTGGCCGCGGGCGAACAGGACCGTCGACAGCGCCGCCGCCAGCAGGGACGGCCGCAGCGGGCCACCGGGCCACGGGACGTCCCCGGCCGCGGTGGCCAGCAGCTCGACGGCCTTGCGGTGTTCCGAACGCCAGGCGAGCACGGCGTCGCCGAGCAGGCCGGCGTCGGTGATCCGGGGAGCGGTCCCGGTCCCGGTGCCCTCCACGGCCAGGATGACCCGCCGCGCGACGACCGTCAGTTCGGCGAGGTGGGCGGCGACCGCGCGGGCGGACGGCAGCGGCAAGGCTCCCGCGTGGGCGTGCACCAGGTCCGCGAGGGCGTCCGCCCCGGCCTCCAGATCGGCGTACACGTCGGACATGGTTGCGGCCTCCGTGGCTGATCGGCACTGAGGTGTCGATGCTGCTCCCGGGCCGCCGCCGCGGGCGACTCGCGGGTTGCGGTCCCGGATCGGCTATGTTCGGGACCGGCAAGGCCGGATCCGGGGAGGACACGTGAAGTACCTGCTGGCGATGCACATGAACCCCGACGTCTGGGAGGCGCTGTCCGAGCAGGACAGGGACGAGGTGATGAGCGGCCACGGCGAGTTCATCCGCCGGATCCGGGAGTCAGGGGAGATGATCAGCACCCAGGCCCTCGACGCCCCGGCCCGCAGCGCCGTCGTCCGGGTGACCGACGGGGTCCCGGCGGTGACCGACGGGCCGTTCATCGAGTCGAAGGAGTTCCTGGCCGGGTTCTACCTGGTCGAGTGCTCCTCGCCCGAGCGCGCCCACGAGGTGGCCGCGATGATCCCGGACGCCGGGATCAAGGGGCTCGGCATCGAGGTCCGGCCGGTGGTGTTCTTCGCCGACGCCGAAACCGAATCCGGGTTCACCGGCGGGTGAGCGCGTCCGTCGGGGAGCGCCTGCGGCCGCTGGTGCCCCAGGTGCTCGGTGCGCTCGTGCGTCGGTACGGCCAGTTCGACGCGTGCGAAGACGCCGTCCAGGAGGCACTGCTCGCCGCGTCGCAGCAGTGGCCCGCCGACGGCGTGCCGGACAACCCGTATGGCTGGCTCGTCGCCGTCGCGACCCGGCGGCTCACCGACCACTGGCGCAGCGAAAGCGCGCGGCGGCGGCGGGAGGAGTCCGTCGCGGTCCGCGAGCCGGTGGTGGCGCCCGGGCCGGACGACGACCGGCCGTCCGACGAGGACGACTCGCTCACCCTGCTCTTCCTCTGCTGCCACCCGGCGGTCTCCCCGCCCTCGCAGGTCGCGCTGACGCTGCGCGCGGTCGGCGGGCTGACCACGGCGCAGATCGCCAAGGCCTTCCTCGTGCCCGAAGCCACCATGACCCGGCGCATCACGCGGGCGAAGGAAAGCATCGCGGCGGCAGGCTCGACGTTCGGCGAACCGGACTTGGCCGACCGCGCGGAGCGGCTCCGGGTCGTGCTGCAGGTGCTGTACCTGATCTTCAACGAGGGCTACGCGGCCACGTCCGGGACGGACCTCCAGGCACCCGAGCTGGCGCGCGAAGCGATCCGCCTGACCCGCGGAGTGCACGCGCTGCTGCCGGACGACGGCGAGGTGGCGGGCCTGCTCGCACTGATGCTGCTGACGGACGCACGCCGGCCTGCGCGGGTCGGTCCCGAAGGCGAACTGGTCCCGCTCGCCGAGCAGGACCGCGGGCGGTGGGATCGGGCGATGATCGCCGAGGGCGCCGGCCTGGTCCGCCGTACGCTGGGCCGCCACCCGGTCGGCCCGTACCAGGTGCAGGCGGCCATCGCCGCGCTGCACGACGAAGCGCCCAGCGCGGAGACCACGGACTGGCCGCAGATCGTCCAGCTCTACGCGGTGCTCCAGGAGCTCGCGCCGAGCCCGGTGGTCACGCTGAACCAGGCGATCGCGATCGCGATGGCGGAGGGGCCGGAACGGGGGCTGGAGCTGCTGGCCACCCTGGCGGACGACAGCCGGATGAAGCAGAGCCACCGCCTCGACGCGACCCGGGCCCACCTGCTGGATTTGGCCGGCGACCACGAAGCCGCCCGAACCCACTACCGCCGCGCGGCGGAGGCGACCGCGAGCCGGCCCGAGCAGCGTTATCTGCTGGGGCGGGCTGATCGGCTGGGGTGACTCGCGCGCGTGGCCGGGCCGAGCGGTGGCCGCGGCCCGGCACGGGCTCGTGGGTGGCCACCGCGGGGGTGGCCACCCACGGCATTGTCCTCAGTGGACGACGATGCCCTCCTGCGGCGAAGGTGCCGCGGTGCTGCGGAAGAGCCGGGCGAACAGCTCCAGGTCGGCCGGCCTGCCGTCGATCGCGATGAGGCCCGTGCGGACCGCCTCCGCGGCGCTCGTCCGGCCGCCGATCACGTCGAGAAGGACCCGGCCGTGGTCGTCGGTGAGCTTGTACACCACGCTCGCGTTCGTGCGGTCATCGGTCCTCACTTCGTGAGTGGGTGGAACTGGTTGTGGTCGCCTTCGGAGATGAGCTCGCGGTGCAGCAGCTGCAGGTCGTCGCACGGCTCGACGCCCAGCTCCTCGGCGAGCCGGCGGCGCAGGTCGCGGTACACGGCCATCGCGTCGGACCGGCGGCCACTGCGGCCCAGCACCCGCATCAGCTGCCCGTGCAGTGCTTCGTCCAGCGGGTTGCCCCCGGTCAGCGACCGCAGCTCGCCGATCAGCTCGCGGTGCCGTCCGCTGGCGATCTCCGCCTCGACCAGCAGGTGCAGCGTGGTGCGGTGCTGCTCGGCCAGCTGGGTCACGTACGACTGCAGCACCGGTCCACAAGAGACGTTCGCCAGCGGCGGGCCCGACCACAGGTCCAGCGCCTCGCGGAACCGGCCCGCCGCGTCGTCGTGCCGCCCGTTCCGTTGCAGGACCTGCCCTTCCTGCTGCAGCCGGTCGAAGCGGAAGACGTCCACCTGCGCGGGGTCGATGCGGAAGACGTAGCCCGGGTTCTTGGTGACGAGCAGGTCGTCGGCGTTCTCCGCGAGCCCGTTCTGCTGGATGCACCGCCGCAGGTGGTAGACGTAGGTGTGCAGGGTGGTCCGCACCGTGCGGATCGGGTCGCTGGCCCACAGCTCCTGCATGATCGAGTCGGCGTGGACCAGCCGGCCCGGCCGGACCACCAGCAAGGCCAGCAGCTGCAGGACCTTCGGCGTCGTCGGCGCGTAGTCGACGCCGTCACGCAGGAGGCCGAGCGGGCCGAGGACCGTGAAGCGGACGACACTTTCGGATGGTTCCCGTGGCCGCGGGGTCGCCGTGGCCGCTAGCCTTGTTTCGGAGTACATTGCCGAACGCCTCCAGTGTGCAGCCGTCTGCCGGCTCCCCAGTAGTGCCGCGTCAGGACCGATGTACTCCCGATGTACCGTCGATCCTCCGGCTGTCCACACTCGAATGTGACAGAGCGGCCGGGGTGCGGCCAGTGAGCCGCCCACCAGAGTCGAACTGTGTTTCTCCGCCCGGGCCCGTGCGTTCCGCACTTTTCGCGGCCGCGTGCCGCGGACTCCCGACCGGCCGGATTGGCCGTCCGGATCATGCCGCCCGGCCGGGCGAACGGCGGAAGGCCGGTGCTCACTCGCCGTGTCGGGGCAGCTTTCACAACGGATCCGTGCGAAGTGCACGACGGGAGCCGTGCCCTTCGCACGGGTTCGGCGTTCCCCGCCGACAGCGCCTTCTCCGGTCTCCGCCGAGGCTCGATCGGTCGTCCACCGACCCGCGACATCCGGCGTCTTACCTGGCGGCGAGGGAAATCCAAGCGGAGGAATTCGAGGTTGGACTGATGATCTTGCGATCGGTTGCGTACCCGGGGGCGCAGCGGGAGGCCGGCGAGCCACCGGAGGACGCGGACCGGCTCAGACGCGAAGAACCCGTCCAGCCGGCGATCCTGCGGGCGATCGAGCTGCTGCTCGAACGCTACTTCGAGCCCATCACCCTGTCGGCCCTGGCCGCCGAGGTGTACGTGAGCCCCTTCCACTTCTCGCGCATCTTCGCGAAGGCGACCGGGGTCACTCCGGGCCGGTTCCTGACGGCCGTGCGCCTGTTCGAGGCGAAACGGTTGCTGCTGACCACTTCCCTGACCGTGTCGGACATCGTCTGCAGCGTCGGCTACAGCAGCGTCGGCACCTTCACCAGCCGGTTCGTCCGGGCCGTCGGCATGACGCCGACCGAGTACCGCGAACCGGACGTCGGCGAGCTGCTCGTCGCGCACTCGGCGTACTTCCAGCGGCTGCCGTCGCAGCGGTCGCTGCGCGAAGCCGGCTGCGCTTCGCAGCCGATGGGCACCGGCCACCTGGACGTCGACCTGGTGTTGCCGGACGACGCGGCCCCGGCCACCGTTCTCGTCGGCGTGTTCGCCGACAACGTGCCGCAGCGCGGCCCGGTCGCCTTCGGCGGCTCGGCCAACACCAGGTCCGGGCGGTTGACCGTGCACGGCGTGCCGGAGGGCAACTGGACCGTGATTGCGATCGCCGACCACAGCGTGCACGCCAAGAGCGGCCCCGCTTTCACGGTCGGGACCGCCTCGGCCGCCGTGTCGCCGTTCGACCCGCCGGGCGTCACCGTCCGGCTGCGACGGCCCGCGCTGACCGACCCGCCGATCGCGATCACCCTGGCGTCCCGGCCGACGCCGTCGAGCCGGCAGCAGTTCGCCACGCAACGGCCGCACCTGCGCGCCGTCGCCTGAGCCCCGTTCCTCCGACGACAGGAAGATCCGGATGTCGACTCTGCTCGGCGTGCTGCGCAAGCGCGTGCTCGCTCCCTCCCTCGCGTCCGTCGGCTTCGCCGAGCGCGGGTTCCCGGTGGTGCACACCGACGCCACGGCCCGCCTGGAAGCGGTGCCGCAGGCGGTCGTGTGCGGGTTCGAATGGGCCATCGAAGGCGCGTCGCTGTGGGAGATCGAGCGGCGCCTCGCGCTGATCGAGCCCGAACAGCGCGGGTTCGCCTACGAGGGCGCGGCGATGGGCTATTCCGTCCTCGACGCCATGCCCGGCGGCGGCTCGGACCGGACCCGCGAGCTGCTCGAAGGACCGGGCCGCCCGCACATCTTCCTGACCTACATCGGGATCGGGTTCGCGATGGCGCGGCTGCCGCGTCCACTGTGGAAGAAGATGCTGCCCGAGCTGACCGGGGTGGCCTACCACCCGGTGATGAGCTGGCTCGCCGTCGACGGCTACGGCTTCGACCGCGCCTACTTCGACACCGGGAAGTGGGTGGAGCGGCAGGCCGCCCCGGAGCCCTACCCGTGGGCCGGCCGTCCGGAGTACTTCGCCCGCGCATTCGACCAGGGGGTCGGCCGCGCGCTGTGGTTCATCCACGGCGGGAACCCGGACGCGGTGGCCGCCGCGGCCGGCCGGTTCGCCGAATCCCGCCGCGCCGACCTGTGGAGCGGGATCGGGCTCGCCGCGACGTTCGCGGGCGGCAGTGACGAGCTCGGGCTGGCCCGGCTGCGCCGGGCGGCCGGCGGGTACCACGACGAGCTCGGCCTGGGCGTGGTGTTCGCGGTGAAGGCGCGGACCTATTCCGGATACGTCCCGGCGCACACCGACCTCGCGTGCGGTGCCCTGGCCGACCTGACCGTGCAGGAGGCGCAGAACCTGGCCGACCGCACCGAGCGCGCCGACGGCGACGACGGGCCGGTGCCGCCCTACGAGCTGTGGCGGGAGCGGATCCGGGAAGAGCTCCGTCCCGCCGCCGCGCGACGGGCGAGTTGAGCGGTGATCTCACGCAACCGTGGAGTAGACCGCCGACCAGCGGATCTGTGACCGTGGAAGAGACGAGCAGAACCAAGTCTCATTCGACCCGTGAGGGGGAGAGTGCGTTGGGCAATGGCTGGCGCGCGCTCAGACGCCGCATCCTGACACCGAACGTTTCGGAGACCTCGCTGGAAAAGCGTGGCTTCCACCGCAAGAGCCCAGCCGCTCAAGAACGACTCGAGACCATCGGGGAGAAATTCCTCCTCGGGTACGCGCACGCGGTCGAGGCCCGTTCGGTCGAGCAAGCCGAAGAATGGCTCGAGCGCATTCCACCGCAGTTCCGCGGCTTCGCCTACGAAGGCGCGGGAATGGGGTACGGCGTCCTCGACGGGCTGCCGTTCGGCAAGAGCACGAACATCGCCGAATTCCTGGCCGGCCCCGGTGAGAAGCACGACTACATCATCTACGTCGGGGTCGGCTGGGCCATGTGCCGGCTCCCGCGGTTCGCGTGGCCGAAGGCCTCGGCGTTCGACCCGCTGCTGCGCTGGCTCGTGCTCGACGGCTACGGCTTCCACCAGGCGTACTTCAAGACCGACCAATACATCCGGCAGCAGTACCAGGAGCCGGGTTTCTCGTGGCCGGACAAGCGCTACGACGGTTACGCGTTGCGCGCCATCGACCAGGGCATCGGCCGGGCGCTGTGGTTCATCTGCGGTACCGACGTCGAGCTGGTGACGAAGACGATCGAGGAGTTCCCCGAGTCGCGCCACGGCGACCTGTACGCCGGGGTCGGGCTGGCCTCGACCTACGCGTGCGGCGTCACGGCCGACGAGCTGCGGGAACTGGTCGACCGGGCCGGCATCCACCACGGGCCGCTGGCGCAGGGAAGCGCGTTCGCGGCCGAGTGCCGGGTGCGCTCGGGCCTGATGATCCCGGAGACCGAGATGGCGGCCCGGGCGATCTGCGGGCTCCCGGCCGAGCGCGCGGCGGCCATCACGCAAGAGGTCCGGCCGGAGGTGGTCGTCGACGGTGACGACGTCCCGGCGTTCGAAACCTGGCGGCGGCGGATCGCCGACGAAGTCCTGACGCACGGAGGTGTGCACGAATGACCGCGACCTTGGGCCGGCTGCGCAAGCAGCTGGCGGGCATCGTGGCGCTGGCGCTGATCTTCACCCTGTTCCTGGTCGCGCGCCTGCCCAGCGTCTCCGCCGCCGAGCAGGACTCGATGGCGAGCAAGTTCCACTTCACGCCGATGTCGATCGCGCTGCCCGCGGCGAAGAAGGCGCAGTCGATCCGCACGGTGAACAAGGAGTACGAGGACATCGCCGCGTGGATCTCCTCGGTCGGCGCCGCGATCGCGCTCAACGACATCAGCGGCACCGGCAAGGCCAACGACCTCTGCCTGGTCGACACCCGCAGCGACCAGGTCGTCATCACGCCGTCGCCGGACTCGGGCCCGCGGTACGCGCCCTTCGAGCTCGACCCCGCGCCGGTGCTGCCGACGTGGGACTACATGGCGCCGATGGGCTGCGTCCCGGGTGACTACAACGAAGACGGCCGTACCGACGTCCTGGCCTACTACTGGGGCCGCACGCCGGTGCTGTTCCTGCAGAAGGCCACCGCGGCGAAGTTCGACGCGGCCGCGTTCCAGCCGGTCGAGCTGGTGGCGGGCAACCACCGCGGCCCGGACGGGAAGTACAACGGCCCGATGTGGAACACCGACTCCGCCACCATCGGCGACTTCGACGGTGACGGGCACGTCGACATCTTCATCGGGAACTACTTCCCGGACAGCCGGGTCCTCGACCCGAACGCCGACGGCGGCATCACGATGAACCAGTCGATGTCGCACGCGCTGAACTCGGGCGCGAAGTACATCTACCGCTGGACCGGCGCCGCGTCCGGCGCGAACCCGAGCGCGCAGTACGTCGATGCTTCGCAGGGCATCCCGGAAGTCGCCCGCTACGGCTGGACGCTGGCCTCCAGCGCGACCGACATCGACGGCGACAGCCTGCCGGAGCTCTACATCGCCAACGACTTCGGGCACGACCGGCTGCTCTACAACAAGTCCACGCCGGGTCACATCGAGCTCGCCGAGGTCACCGGCGTCCGCGGGATCACCGACCCGAAGTCGAAGGTGCTGGGCAACGACTCCTTCAAGGGCATGGGCGTCGACTTCGGCGACCTGAACCACGACGGGCTCTACGACCTGTTCGTCAGCAACATCACCACGTCGTGGGGCATCGAAGAGTCGAACTTCCAGTTCATGAACACCGCGAAGAACACCATGGACCTGCGCAAGCAGCTGCAGGACGGGGTCGCGCCGTTCGACGACGTGAGCGGCAGCCAGGGGACCGCCTGGTCCGGCTGGGGCTGGGACGTCAAAATCCAGGACTTCAACAACGGCGGCGAGAACCAGATCGCGCAGGCGACCGGGTTCGTCAAGGGCCAGGTCAACCGCTGGCCGAACCTGCAGGAGCTGGCCACGGCGCACGACGGCCTGCTGTCCAACCCGCTCTGGTGGCCGAACGCCCGTGCCGGTGACGACATCGGCGGCGACCACACCCTGCACTTCTTCGTGAAGAGCGCGGACGGCCGGTACACTGACCTCGCGCCGCAGCTGGGCCTGGCGGTCCCGGTGCCCACCCGCGGCATCGCCGTCGGCGACACCGACGGCGACGGCCTGCCCGAGTTCGCGGTGGCGCGGCAGTACGAGGCGCCGATCTTCTACCACAACGACAGCCCGAACCCGGGCAAGTACCTGCAGCTGAAGCTGACCACCGACGCCCCGGTGGCGCCCGGCCCGCTGCCCGCGGCCGGCCCGCCCGCGATCGGCGCCCAGGCCACCGTGACGACGGCGGACGGCAAGAAGTACCTCGGCCGGGTCGACGGCAGCAGCGGTGAGGCCGGCCGGCGCAGTTTCGACGTCCAGATCGGCCTCGGGCACGACGTCAGCGGCCCGCTCGACGTGCACCTGCAGTGGCGGGACCGGACCGGGCAGCTGCGGACCCAGAACCTGAAGCTCGAACCCGGTTGCCACATGTACCAGCTCGGCACCACGGCGAAGGAAGCGATGTGACGTGATGGCCACCCCGACTCTGACCAAAGTGGACACCACGCCACCCAAGCGGACCAACAAGGTCGTCACCGCCTTGCGCCGCTTCGCGATCTCGATCACGATCTTCAACATCATCGGCTACACCGTGCTCGGCTTCGAGCAGCCGTGGCTGTACCCGTTCGTCGCGCTGGCGACCGCGTACACCACGGAGATCCTGCTCGAAATCATCAACGCCCGCGTCACCTCCCGTGCGGTCCGCTTCAAGGGCAACGGGTTCAAGGGTCTGATGGAGTTCCTGCTCCCGGCGCACATCACCGGGCTCGCCCTGAACATGCTGACCTACGTCAACGACCGGATCCTCGTGATGATCTTCGGCGTGGTCGTCGCGGTCGGCGCGAAGTGGATCCTGCAGGCACCGGTGTACGGCCGGATGCGGCACTACATGAACCCGTCGAACTTCGGCATCACGATCATCCTGCTCGTGTTCCCGTGGGCGAGCATCGCCCCGCCGTACCACTTCACGGAGCAGATCCCCACCTGGGGCGGCTGGCTGATCGTCGGCATCATCCTCGTGTCGGGCACGGTGCTCAACGCGCTGCTGACCGGCCGGATGTTCCTCATCGCGGGCTGGCTGAGCTTCTTCGTCATCCAGGCCGTCGTCCGCGGCTGGCTCTTCGGCACGTCGATCCCCGGCGCGCTGGCGATGGCCACCGGTGTCGCGTTCGTGCTCTACACCAACTACATGGTGACCGACCCGGGCACGTCGCCGTCGAAGCCGGGTTCGCAGTTCGCCTTCGGGGCCGGGGTGGCACTCGCGTACGGCTTCTTCACCGCCGTGCACGTGGCCTACGGGCTCTTCCTGGCCACCGCGACCGTCTGCCTGATCCGCGGCATGTTCCTGTGGGCGCTGCACTTCTCGAACAAGGCGCGGATCAAGTTCGAGGCCGAGCAGGCCGAGCAGAAGGCGAAACTGGAGCTCGCGCCCGCGCCGGCGGAAGCGGACGGCGAGAAGCCGGGAACCGTCGCGGCATGACCGGCCGCCAGCACCGAGCCCGGGCGGCGCACCTCGCGCCGCCCGGGCCGCCGCGCCGGGCGACCCTCCGGTTGCTGAAGCAGCTCTTCACCGACCGGCTCGCGCTCATGGGCGACAACGCCGAGATCTACGGCGACGTCGTCCGCATCGCCATCGGCCCGAAGGCGATGTACCTGGTGAACCACCCGGACCTCGCGAAGCACGTCCTCGCGGACAACGCCGCGAACTACCACAAGGGCATCGGCCTGCAGGAGGCCCGCCGGGCCCTCGGCGACGGCCTGCTCACCAGCGACGGCGAGACGTGGCGCGAGCAGCGGCGGACCATTCAGCCGGTGTTCCAGCCGAAGCGGATCTCGCGGCAGGCCGCCGTCGTCGCGGCCGAAGTGGACGCGCTGATCCAGCGGCTCGCCGCGCACGACGGGCCGGTCGAGATCCTGCACGAGATGACCGGCCTGACCCTCGGCGTGCTCGGCAAGACGCTGCTCGACGCCGAGCTCGGCGGGTACGAAACGCTCGGCCACTCGTTCGAGGCCGTGCAGGACCAGGCCATGTTCGAGGCGGTCACGCTCAGCGCGATCCCGCAGTGGGTGCCGCTGAAGAAGCAGCTGGAGTTCCGCACCGCGCGCGACGACCTGCGCCGGATCGCCGACGAGCTCGTCGAGCAGCGGCTGGCGAACCCGGTCGAGAACGGCGAGGACGTGCTGTCGCGGCTGATCGCGTCCGGGTCCGCGCAGGGTGCGTCGCGCGAACGCATGCGGGACGAGCTGATCACCCTGCTGCTGGCCGGGCACGAGACGACGGCGAGCACGCTCGGCTGGGCGTTCCACCTGATCGACGAGCACCCGGACGTCGGCGAGCGGCTGCACGCCGAAGCCGTCGAAGTGCTGGGTGACCGCCTGCCCGAGCACGAGGACCTGCGCCGGCTCACCTACACCGCGGCCGTGGTCGAGGAAGTCATGCGGCTGTACCCGCCGGTGTGGCTGCTGCCGCGGGTCGCCCAGGCCGACGACGAGATCGGCGGGTACCACGTGCCGGCCGGCTCCGACGTCGTCGTGGTGCCCTACACGCTGCACCGGCACCCGGGGTTCTGGACCGACCCGGAGCGGTTCGACCCCGGCCGGTTCGACCCGGCGAACCCGGCCGGACGGCCGCCGCGCTACGCCTACATCCCGTTCGGCGCCGGGCCGAGGTTCTGCATCGGCAACAGCCTCGGCGTGATGGAGGCGGTGTTCGTGCTCGCCATGGCGGCGCGGGACCTGGTGCTGCGGAAGGTGCCGGGCAAGGTCGTCGACCCCGAAGCGATGCTCTCGCTGCGGGTGCGCGGCGGGCTGCCGATGACCGTGCACCGCCGGGAACGGGTGCGGCGGGCCGAGGCCGCCTGAGTTCACTGTGGACATTCGATGAGGAGGTAGGCCGGTGCAACCCGAAGCCACCGAAGAAGAACGCGTCAAGAACCTGACCCTCGAGGCCTACGCGGACACGATCGTGCCGGGGGAGAAGCGGAACGAGGACGACCGGGCGATCGCCGGGGCCGCGCCCGGCCCCGGCGCGGTGGCGGCGGGCGCGCTCGAGCTGCTGAACTTCGACGCGACCGGCGTCACCGTCGGCCTGCCCTACCTCGCGCAGTCGCTCAACGATCACGCGAAGACCTACGCGGGCGAAGTGGAATTCGCGCTCGACCACGACGTCCCGCCGTTCGTCGCGCTGCCCTACGAGCACCGCCGCGAGCTGGTGCGGCGGCTGACCGCGCCCGGCCACCCGGAGAAGGACGGCTGGGTCAGCCTCGCGCTGTTCTGCAACATGGCCTTCGACAGCGCCGCGCACAAGCACACCGCCGACGCCATTCGCGAAGGGCACCCGGGCCTGCTGGCGCTGGGCTACACCCCACCGGATGCCGACGGGTTCTGGCGGTTCCCGAAGTACGGCTACGGCCGCAAGCTGGCCGAGCTCCACCCCGACACCACGCCTTCCGGGAGCCCCGCATGACTGCCATCGACAAGACCGACGTCGTCATCGTCGGCAGCGGCTTCGGCGGATCCATCCCCGCCTACCACCTCGCCGCCGGCGGGGCCAAGGTCACCGTGCTGGAGCGCGGGCCGTGGCTGGCCTCGGCCGACTTCGAGCACGACTACCTGCTCGGCTCGTCCTACACGCGGGCGTTCGACTTCGTCGTCGGCGACGGGATGAGCGTGCTCGGCGGCAACTGCGTCGGCGGCGGCAGCGTCGTGTACTTCGCCGCGATGCCGCGGGCGCCGAAGTTCGTCTTCGAGCGCCACGGCAGCATCGGGCGCCGGATGTGGCCGTGGGTGATCAACCGCGACTCGCTCGAGCCGTGGTACGACCGGGTCGACGAGTCGCTGCCCGTGTCCAAACAGGACTGGAGTGACGTCTCCTACGCCGGCGGGCTGTGGGCCGCGGCCTGCAACCACTCGGGCCGGACGGCCAACCCGGCGCCGGTCGCGGTCGACAACGACACCTGCGTCAACTGCAACTTCATGATGGCGGGCTGCAAGTTCGACGCCAAGCGCTCGATGCTGACGAACTACCTGCCCGCGGCCCTGTCGCACGGCGCGGAGATCCGTCCGCTGCACGAGGTCCAGCGGCTCGAGCGCACCGAGGACGGCGGCTACCGCGTCTACTTCGACCTGATCGACGAGGAAGACTACCGGATCCACACCGGCAGCGGCGTGATCGAGGCGAAGATCGTGATCATCGCCGCCGGCGCGGGGGCCACCCCGGTGATCCTGCAGCGCTCGGAGGCCGCGCTCGGCACGATGCCGCACGGCGTCGGCCGGTACTTCTCCGGCAACGGCGAGCGGCTCAACACCGCGATCATCGACGAGGACCGCGTCCGCGAGGTGCTGGGACTGTCCCGTGAGGACGGTCCGGTCTACTCGGCCAACCACATCGGCAAGGGCCCGACCGTCGCGAACTGGGACAAGCTCGACGGGTCGCTGCCGGAGTACGAGCGGTACTCGCTGGAGCAGCTGTACTTCCCGCCGGGCCTGGGCACCATCCTCGCCCAGGTGCCCGGCGGCGAGGAGCCGCGCTGGTTCGGGGCGGAGAAGAAGGAAATCCTCAAGCAGTGGGCCAACTGGCTGACGATCTTCCTGATGACCGAGGACGACAACGAAGGCGTGTTCGGCGCCCCGCCGCCCACCGGGAACGCCTACCGGATTTCGCAGCAGATGCTCGGCCGCGGCTCGCTGCGCTACGAGCCGACGACGAACACCCGGCGCGGCTGGGCGCTGGCCGACGCGGACTGCAAGGCGATCATCGAGAAGGACGGCCTGGCGAAGGTCGCGCCGTGGACCAACGACGTCGTCGGGGCGTACACCGTGCACCCGCTGGCGTCCTGCCGGATCGGTGACGACCCGGCGACGTCGGCGCTGTACCCGAACCACGAGCTGCGCAACCACCCGGGCATCTTCGTCACCGACAGCGCGGCGGTGCCGGGCGCGCTGACGGTGAACCCGGCGATGACCATCGCCGCGCTCGCCGAGCGGTCGATCCCGGGCATCGTCCGGGCCCTGCAGGCCCGCGACGTCGACGTCAAGTACGGCGCGCCGGCCCCCGACGGTTCGATCACGGGCCGCCGGGCGGTGTCCAAACTGGACCTGGTCGCCGGGAACTGAGGCACGAAACCCGGAACTCGCGTGATTGAAGCCGGAACTCGCGTGATTCGGCGCGGTACGGCTCCGATCACGCGAGTTACGGCTCTGATCACGCGAGTTACGGCTTCCGGTACGCGGGTTCGCCGGGCTGAGGAGGAAGTATGGCGGCGGGGTTGGTGCGGGTTGCCTTGCGGCGGGTGCTGCGGGAGGTGCGGTACGTCGACGTCGTGCGGCCGGGGCGGGCGCAGGGGCTCGTGCGGGAGGTCTACCGGCAGGTCGAGCGGGACTTCGGGATGCTCGCCCCGCCGATCGCGCTGCACTCGGCGTCGCCGGAGGTGCTGGCCGCGGCGTGGCTGATGCTGCGGGAGTCGCTGGTGGCGGGCGGGTCGGCGAGCCGGGCCGGCAAGGAGGCCGTCGCGGCCGCCGTGTCCGCGGCGAACTCGTGCCCGTACTGCGTCGAGGTGCACGCGATGGCGCTCGGGTCGCTGGGCGAGCCGGCCGCCGCCGCGGCCATCGGCGCCGGGACCATCGCGTCCATTCCGGACGGTGCCCTGCGCGCGCTGGCCGCGTGGGCGGGCGGCGAAGGCAGCCTCCTGCCCGCGGACGTGCCGGACGACGTCGCGGCGGAGTACACGGCCGTGGCCGTCGCGTTCCACTACCTCAACCGGATGGTGAGCGTGTTCCTCGGGCCGTCGCCGCTGCCGGAGGCCGTTCCGCCGTCGGCGCGGGCGAAGGCCAAGGCCGTGCTGGGCTTCCTGCTCAAGCCGGGTGCCGCGCCGCCGGCCGGGCAGGCACTGGACCTGCTGCCCGCCGCGCCGGGGCCGGAGCCGGGCGACACGCTGTCGGACGCCTTCGCGCGGGCCGTGGTGGCGATCGAGGCCGCCGGGGAACGCTCGGTGCCGTCCCGCGTGCGGGAGCTCGTCCGCCGGGAACTCAAGGCGTGGGACGGGACACCGCCCGGGCTGAGCCGCGCGTGGGTGGAGCCGGTCCTGGCCGAACTCCCGGCGGAGGAACGCGCCGCCGGCCGGGTCGCCCTGCTGACCGCCCGGTCCGCCTACCAGGTGACGGACGCCGACATCGCCGCGGTCAGTCCGGAGCGGACAGACCACCGCGGGGTGGTCGAGCTGGTGTCGTGGGCGGCCCTCACCGCGGCCGTGGCGGCGGGCGACCGGCTCCGCCCGCGAAGAGAAGACTTCCCAGGCCGCAACGGTGATGATCGATCGGGAGAAGACGTCGCATCGGGGAAAGGACTGACAGGTGACTGACACCACGGGCGTGATCGCCGACCTGACCGCCGAGGCCGCCGAGGTGGACGCGCTCGTCGCGGGGCTCACCGAGGCGGAGTGGGACACCCCCACGCCCGCGCCGGGTTGGACCGTCCGCCACCAGATCGCGCACCTCGCGTTCATCTTCCGGATCGCGGGGCTGTCGGCGGCGCAGCCGGAGGCGTTCGTGGCCATGACGAAGTCGCTGTCCGGCGGGTTCGAGGCCGCAGTCAACGCCGCGCTGGAGGACTACGTCCACGACCCGGCCGAGGTGCTCCTGACGCGCTGGCGGGCCGAGCGGGACGCGGGGCTCAAGGCCCTCGCGGCCGTGCCCGGGAACCAGCTGGTGCCGTGGCTGGTGAACCCGCTGCCGCCGTACGTGCTGGCGTGCGCGGGGATGATGGAGGTGTTCGGCCACGGCCAGGACATCGCCGACGCGCTCGGCGTGCGCCTCGAGCGCACCGACCGGATCCGGCACATCGCCGGGTTTTCCGTTCGGGTCCGGGACTTCGGCTACGAGGCGCGGAACCTGACGCCGCCCGCGGAGGAGTTCCGGTTCGAACTCACCGCGCCTTCGGGCGCGCGCTGGGCGTTCGGGCCGGAGGACGCGGCCCAGCGGGTCACCGGCAGTGCCGAGGACTTCTGCCTGCTCGTCACCCGGCGGCGGCACCGCTTCGACCTCGACGTGCGGGCGACGGGCACGCTGGCCGACCAGTGGCTCGACATCGCCCAGGCCTATCGCGGGCCGGCCGGGGCGGGGCGCCGCCCCGGCCAGTTCGACGCATGAATCCTTTGTGGACAGTACAGGTCGGTGTCCGGTCGTGCTGACGACCCGGGCACGGGCAGCAAGAGGAGAAGCCGGTCCGCATCGCCCGGAGATGCTGGACCGGATGGCCCGGCGACCCGGAGCACCGGGCAGCGGCGGCGCCGCCAGACGGAGACAGGCCAGCGCCTGGACCCCGGGTCCAGCACCGGTGGGCAGCGGGGACCGGATGGTTCCGATGGTATGGGGCTCGAGAGCCAGTGGGAGTGCGGTGGCATGAGCGTAGAGCGGATTTCGATCGTCGGTATCGGTCTCCGGTACCCCGACGCGAGTTCTCCGGAGGAGCTCTGGGAAAACGTGCTCGCCGGGCGGCGGGCGTTCCGCAGGCTGCCGGACGAGCGGATGAACCGGGCGGACTACTACTCACCCGATCCGAAGGCACCGGACCGCTTCTACTCGCAGAAGGCGGCCGTGCTGCGGGGTTACGAGTTCGACCGGGTGACGCACAAGATCGCCGGCAGCACCTTCCGGGCGACCGACACGACGCACTGGCTGGCCCTCGAGGTCGCCGCGGAGGCCCTCGCGGACGCCGGGTTCGGTGACGGCGAAGGCGCCCCGAAGCAGAGCACCGGCGTCGTCATCGGCAACAGCCTGACCGGTGAGTTCTCCCGCGCCAACATCATGCGGCTGCGCTGGCCGTACGTGCGCCGCACGGTCGCGGCGGCGCTGACCGCCCGCGGCTGGGAGGACGAGGAGACCGCGAACTTCCTGCGGGAGCTCGAAGTCCAGTACAAGGAGCCGTTCCCCGAGATCAACGAGGACTCTCTCGCCGGCGGCCTGGCCAACACGATCGCCGGCCGGGTCTGCAACTACTTCGACTTCGCCGGCGGCGGGTACACCGTCGACGGCGCCTGCTCGTCCTCGCTGCTGTCGGTGGTGACCGCGGCCAACGCGCTCGTCCAGGGCGACTTCGACCTCGCCATCGCCGGTGGCGTCGACCTGTCGATCGACCCGTTCGAGGTGATCGGCTTCGCGAAGACCGGCGCGCTCGCCAAGCGCGAGATGAAGGTCTACGACGCCGATTCGAACGGCTTCTGGCCCGGCGAGGGCTCGGGCATGCTGGTCCTGATGCGCGAGAGTGACGCGCTGGAGCAGGGCAAGCGGATCTACGCGTCGATCGGCGGCTGGGGCGTGTCGTCCGA
>NZ_JBSGJD010000067.1:0-39022 GCF_053605405.1 Amycolatopsis sp. NPDC003861 | reverse complement strand
GCCGGGTCAAGGCATCTTTCCCGCCTTGACGCGGTACCACCGGCCGTAGTGACAATCACGGCTTCGGGGTGGTGGGCACCAAGAACCGCCCGAGTCAGCTGCACTTCCAGGGCAGACCACCCACCCACAACAGCGACCATTTCGCCGCCTCAGCCCAACCCCCGCCCCCAACAAACCCCCACCCACCACGGGGGGCGTCCCCAGTTCCACTCTACCGGCACCCACCGACAAAACCCCAGTTCAGAGCCGGTTATCCACAGGCCGCCCCCCAATGAGGACAACTCAGAGCAGCTCCAGCAGGAACGGCAGCTCCTGCGGCGCATACCAAGCCAGCTCATGGTCCTCGGCGTCCCCGAGCGTGAACTCCGCATCCGGATCCCCCAGGTCAGCCGCGTCGATCACCGCCGCCGCGGCGGCCACCGCCTCCGCCGCCTCCGGGGCGTCCACGTGGATCGCCGCCACCGCCGACATCGGGATCGGGCCGCCGATGCGGACCACCGGCGCGTCCAGGTCCGGACGCAAAGTCACTCCGGAAACGTCCGCCGACACCACCACCCGGCGCGGCTCGCCCTTCTCCTCCGCCGCGATCAGGCGCAGCGAAGCCCGGGCCGCGTCCAGCAGCGCCGCGTACTCCAGCTCCTCGTCCGACCCGCTCACGTACGCCTCGCGCAACGCCGGCGTCAGCGCGAACGCCGTTCCGCTGCGGGCGCGGAACTCCCCCGAGGTTTCGAGGTCGCGAAGCATCGCGATGGTCGCAGGCAGATAGACCCTCACCAGTGCGCACCCTTCAGCTCTTCCAGGGACTCTTCGATCATCCCGGCCACGAGATCCACGTCGAACGCGGCCTTGCGGTCGCCGTTCAGTCCGAAGTAGACGCCGCCGTGGTACGACGTCACCCCGATCGCCAGCGCCTGGGTGCGCATCAGCGGCATCACCGGGAACATCTCGACCAGTCTGGCCTCTCCCGCGTACATCGGCACCTGGGGGCCCGGTGAATTGGTCACCATGACGTTGAAGATGCGCCCGGACAGCGACCCCGCCGCCCGCGCGCCGAGCGAGTGGAGCGTAGCCGGGGCGAAGCCGCCGACCTTGAGCAGGCCGCGCGCCGCCACCGAACGGCCCGAATCGAGGTGCTCGGCCATCGCGTGGCCGATGTGCTGGAGCCGCAGGACCGGGTTCGGCTCGCCCACCGGCAGGTCCACCAGGTACGCCGCCACCTGGTTGCCGACCAGCCCCGGCGTCGAGTAGCCGGGCGTCTCGGCGTCGCGGACCGCCAGCGGCACCAGCGCGCGGATCGTCGTGTTCGGCGTCAGCTGGACCTCGCGCGACAGGAGCCATTCACGCAGGGCGCCGGTGATGGCCGCGAGGACGACGTCGTTGACCGTGCCGCCGTGCGCCGCGCGGATCTTGCGGAAGTCCTCCAGCCGCGTGCGGACCACCGCGAACACGCGGCCGCCCGAGACCCGGACGTTCAGCGGCCCCGGCGGCGCCGGGCTGACCAGCGTGCGCAGCGTCGACGCCACCCCGCCGACCGTCTCGGCGAACTTGCCCGCCGCCGCGAAGGCGTCGTTCGCCGCCGACCGGACGTTCTCCACCACCTCGCCCGGCCGCTGGACGCCCTCGCTGATCGCGTCCAGCACCAGCTGGGTGCGGCTCGGCTCGCGGCGCGGCGTCCAGATGTCCTCGAACGGCTCCGGCTCGGCCGGCGCCGGGTCGAGGATGAGCTGGCCGAGGTCGATCGTGCCGACACCGTCCACAACGGACTGGTGGGTCTTCGTGACCAGCGCCACCCGGTCGCCGGACAGGCCTTCGATGAAGTACGCCTCCCAGAGCGGCCGCTCCGGCGCCAGCCGCCGCGACATCAGGCGCGCGACCAGGTCGAACAGCTGCTCGTCACTGCCCGGCTGAGGCAGCGCCGAGCGCCGGACGTGGTAGTTCAGGTCGAAGTCGACGTCGTCCACCCACACCGGCCGCGCCAGGTGACCCGGCACCTCCAGCACGCGCTGCCGGTACCGCGGCAGGTACGCCAGGCGCCCGCCGATGAGGTCGACCAGCTGGGGGTAGCCGAACCCGGAGCGCGGCCGCTCGAAGATCGCCACGCCGCCAACGTGCATCGGGGTCGCGTGGTCCTCGACGTACAGGAACGAGGCGTCCAGCGCGGAAAGGCGGTCGGGCATGGGCCGATCCTTACACAGTGGAAGACTGCGGGGTGTGGGTGATGAGTCGACGATCTCGCCGAAGGACCGGTTCCTGACCGTGTACGGACGGAAGCCGGTGCTCGAGGCACTGGCCGACGACGGCCTGCGCGTGGACAAGGTGATCCTCGCCGACACCGCCCGCGGCCCCGGCGCCGCCGAGATCCAGCGCGCGGCGAAGGCCGCCGGCGTGCCGGTGCAGCGCGCCAGCGCGCACCGGGTCAAGGTCCTCGCCGGCAACGGCAAGCAGGACCAAGGTGTGCTCGCCGACGTCGTCGCCCCACGGATGCGAGCGCTTTCCGCGGCGCTGGCCGACCGGCGGCCGCCGTCGCGGGTGCTGCTGCTGGACGGCATCACCACCCCCGCGAACGTCGGCATGATCCTGCGGACGGCGACCGCGGCCGGGCTGGACGGCGTGATCGTGCCCCGGCGCGGCGTCGCGGCGCTGGATCCGCTGGTGGTCAAGGCCTCGGCCGGGGTGGCGTTCCGCGCGCCGGTGCTGCGCTGCGGCTCGGCGCGCGAGGCCGCGGAGCTGCTCACCGAAGCCGGCTACGGGCTCTACGCGCTGGGCGCGTCGGCGCGCACCACGGTGTTCGACGTCGACCTGCCGCAGCGCGCCGCGTTCGTCCTCGGCGGCGAGACGGCCGGGGTCGGGCCGGAGGTCGGCGAGCTCGTCACGGAGTGGCTGTCGATCCCGATGCCGGGCGACGTCGAGTCGCTGAACGTCTCGGCCGCCGCCGCGGTGGTGTCGTTCGAGCTGGTCCGCCGCGCGCGCTGACCCTCAACCGGTGGGGAACAACACGGCGAGTTCGTCCAGCGTCTCGCTGACCGACCGGTGGTGCACCCCGACCATGCCCGCCTGGACGGCGCCGCGGATGTTCGTCGCGGAGTCGTCGACGAACGCGCAGCGCGCGACCGGCAGCCCGAGCCGGTCGGCCGCGATCAGGTAGACGGCCGGATCCGGTTTCGCCACGCCGACCTCGCCGGAAAACACCAGAGCGTCGAAATAGGCGAACATGGTTTTCTTGACCTCGCTCGACGCGCCGGGAGCGTTGGACAGCAGCGCGGTGCGGACGCCCCGTTCGCGCGCGGCCGCCAGGTAGTCGTAGAACCGGCCGGCGTCAGGGTCCGTGAGAACTCCGGCGAAATCGACCAATAACCCTTTCAGCACCGGCACACAATAGCCGGGCGCGTTGTGACGTGTCCCGCAGAGTGGTCCACCTACCGTATCCGGCGACTGGAATCCACAGTTCGGCGGTTCTCGCCCTGATCGAGCGATTCGCGGTTCTTTTCCGGCCCGTTCTCGCCTCTAAGCGAAAGCCGACTCAGGGAGGGCAGAAAATGATCGAGGAACATCGGTTGCGGACGTTGATCGACTGCGAGGTGCCGCGGCCGGCGGACGGCCGGCAGGTGCCTCAGCGGGAGGAGGAACGCGCGCGCTGCCCGGCGCCGAGACCGGGCGAGGCGGGCGAAGTGGGCCACCTGCTGAACATGCTGCTGGAGGCGTACGACGGCCGCCGCCCGGCGGCGCAGGTCCGCGCACTGGTGGCGCCGGAGGTGTTCGCCGGGCTGGCCGGGCCCCGCCGGCCGAGGCCCCGGCACCGGACGCAGACGATCCACACGTGCAGCCCGGCACCGGAGGTGGTGGAGGCCTGCGCCCGCGTGGAGGCGGACGGCCGTTCGTTCGCCCTGGCGGCAAGGTTCGTGCGGACACCGGCGGGCTGGCGGTGCGAGCGGTTCGCCCTGTTGAAGCCACAGCACCCGGCAAACCCGCTCCGGCGCGCGGCTTGAGGTGCAGCGGTGGGGGCCGCTCGCCGCCGAGGGCCGGCTGGGGCTTCGGCTGGTCCAGGGGTCGCGCCGGGCCGGCGCGGCCCCTGGGCGGCGATTGCGATGGGACCGGCCGCGGGAAGTGCGCCGCGTCGAACGCGCCGGCGCGGCGCAGTCTGCCATCGGCGGCCAAGCAGGGGCCGTGAAGGCACGTCCGCAGCGCCGGTCGGCGGCCAGGCGAGGCCGCGTTCGGCGCGGGCCAGCCGAGCCGTGGCTAATCGCTGCCGGTTACCGGGAGGCTCGACAAGCCGCGCAGGGTTGCCGTGGGGTTCCAGGTCGGTGTTCCCGCCAACCTCAGGCCTGGGCGGCGGCGGGCCAGCTCGCGGAAGGCGATCCGGGCCTCCAACCTCGCCAACGGCGCTCCCAAACAAAAGTGGATCCCCTGGCCGAACGCCAAATGCCGGCCCGGCTCCCGCGCCGGGTCGAAGGAGTCCGGGGCGGGGCCCGTGGCCGGGTCGCGGTTGGCCGCTCCGATCACCACGATCACCTGGCTGCCCTCCGGGATCGGCAGGTCCGCCAGCGTCGTGTCGCGCAGGGCCGTTCGGGCCGTCAGCTGGGCCGGCGAGTCGTAGCGCAGGACCTCCTCCACCACGCGCGCCGCGTTCTCGCCGTCCGCTCCCAAGGGCTTCAGGCCCTCCGGGGAGCGCAACAGCGCCAGCACTCCGTTGCCGATCAGGTTCGTCGTCGTCTCGTGGCCGGCGATCAGCAGGAGCGTCAACGTCACCAGGAGCTCGCCCTCGGTGAGCACGTCGCCCGCGTCCGAGACCGCCACCAGCGCCGACAGCAGGTCGTCGCCCGGTTCGCGCCGGCGGTCGGCCGCCAGTTCGCGGAAGTACGCGACGAACGACTGCCGTGCCCTGACCGCCGGTTCGAGCGTGTCCGGGGGCTGCAGGAACGGCGGGTCCAGGGCCCGCGCCATTGCGTGCGACCACTCCGCGAAGCGCTCACGGTCGTCCAGTGGCACGCCGAGGAGTTCCGCGATCACCTCGACCGGCAGCGGCTTCGCGAACGCCGTCATCACGTCGAACTCCGCCGGCGCGCGGTCGATGAGCGCTGCCGCGAGCTCCTCGATGCGCGGTGCCAGCTGCTCGACCATCCTCGGTGTGAACGCCTTCGCCACCAGCCGCCGCAAGCGCGTGTGATCCGGCGGGTTCAGCGACAGGAACGCCCGGACCACGCGTCCCGATTCGTCGACCGGCTGGTCCGGGAGGCGGTCCGCCGGGTCGAGGTACTCGGGTTCCGGATGCCCGAAGGCCGGATCACGCAGCACCTGCGTGGCCTCGGCGAGGCCGCTGACCACGAACATCCGCTCCGCGAGGGCCGCCGCCGGGCGGGCCTCGCGCCAGCGGCGGTAGTGCGGGTACGGGTCCGGCCGCCGCTCGGCGCCGAACAGCGCGAAGAACTCCTGTGGATCTGCCGACGTCACAAAACCCCCATCAACGAAACCGGGGCGCGCGGATCTCGCCGCGCGCCCCGATCGACACCCGTGTCAGCGACGCGGGCCCTTCTTGCCCTTCTTGGCGGCGTCACGCTGGGCGGCGCGACGGTCGCGACGCGTACCGCCGGCGCCACCGCCCGCGGCCTGCGCCCCGCCCTCGGCGTGGGACTCGACCTCGCCGTCCTCGCCCGGACCGGACAGCATCATGCCCGACTGCTGGCCACCGCCGCCGAGACCCTTGCCGCGCAGGGCGGCCGGGACGGACTCGGTGTCGGTCGTCGGCGGCTGCGGCGGCGCCGGACGCGCGTGGCGGCCTTCGGTCGCCTGGCCGTTGCCGGTCGGGACGCCCGTCGGCAGCGCCGAGGCCTCCTCGGCCGGGGGCGCCTCGGCGCGCTCGACCTGCAGGTTGAACAGG
The DNA here is from genome assembly GCF_053605405.1 of Amycolatopsis sp. NPDC003861. Classification (NCBI taxonomy): domain Bacteria; kingdom Bacillati; phylum Actinomycetota; class Actinomycetes; order Pseudonocardiales; family Pseudonocardiaceae; genus Amycolatopsis; species Amycolatopsis sp. NPDC003861. Next base: position 33,147 of record NZ_JBSGJD010000067.1, on the reverse strand, counting down.
AAGCCGACGGCCTCCTCCTTCAGCGAGTCGAGCATCGCGCGGAACATGTCGAAGCCCTCGCGCTGGTACTCGATCAGCGGGTCGCGCTGCGCCAGCGCCCGCATGCCGATGCCCTGCTTGAGGTAGTCCATCTCGTACAGGTGCTCGCGCCACTTGCGGTCGAGGACCGTCAGCATCACCTGGTGCTCCAGGGTCCGCATGCCCTCCGGGCCGACGAGCGCGTTGATCTCCTCTTCGCGCTGGTCGTAGGCGCGGCGGGCGTCTTCGAGCAGCGCCTGGCGCAGGCCGTCGGCGTCGAGGTCGCCGTCGTCCATCAGCTCGTCCCAGGTCACCGAGACCGGGTAGAGCTGCTTCAGGGCCGACCACAGCTTCTCGTGGTCCCAGTCCTCGGCGTAGCCGTTGGCCGTCGCACCGTCCACATAGGCGTTGACGACGTCCTCGAGCATGCCCTCGATCTGGTCGCGCAGGTTCTCGCCGGCGAGGACGCGGTGGCGCTCGGCGTAGATCACCTTGCGCTGCTCGTTCATGACCTCGTCGTACTTGAGGACGTCCTTGCGCTGCTCCATGTTGATCTGCTCGACCTGGGTCTGCGCGCTCTTGATGGCCTTGGAGACCATCTTGTGCTCGATCGGCACGTCGTCGGGCAGCCGCATGGTCGTCATGACGCGCTCGACCATCGTCGCGTTGAAGCGGCGCATGAGCTCGTCACCGAGCGAGAGGTAGAAGCGGGACTCGCCCGGGTCGCCCTGACGGCCGGACCGACCGCGGAGCTGGTTGTCGATGCGGCGCGACTCGTGCCGCTCGGTGCCCAGCACGTAGAGCCCGCCCGCCTCGCGGACCTCTTCGCCCTCGGCCTTCGACTCCGCCTTGACCTGCTCGAGGACCTCGGGCCACGCGGCCTCGTACTCCTCGGAGTGCTCGACCGGGTCCAGGCCGCGCTCGCGCAGCACCTGGTCGGCGATGAGGTCGGGGTTGCCGCCCAGCACGATGTCGGTACCGCGGCCGGCCATGTTCGTGGCGACCGTGACGGCGCCCTTCTGACCGGCGCGCGCGACGATCAGCGCCTCGCGGTCGTGGTGCTTCGCGTTCAGCACCTCGTGCGGGACGCTCAGCTTCACCAGCAGCTTCGACAGGTGCTCGGACTTCTCGACGCTGGTCGTGCCGACCAGGACCGGCTGGCCCTTTTCGTGCCGCTCGGCGATGTCCTCGGCGACGGCCTCGAACTTGGCCTGCTCGGTCTTGTAGATCAGGTCCGCCTGGTCGACGCGGATCATCGGCCGGTTCGTCGGGATCGGCACCACACCCAGCTTGTAGGTCTGGTGGAACTCCGCGGCCTCGGTCTCGGCCGTACCGGTCATGCCGGACAGCTTCTCGTAGAGGCGGAAGTAGTTCTGCAGCGTGATCGTCGCCAGGGTCTGGTTCTCGGCCTTGATCTCGACCTTTTCCTTGGCCTCGATCGCCTGGTGCATGCCCTCGTTGTAGCGGCGGCCGTGCAGGATGCGCCCGGTGAACTCGTCGACGATCATGACTTCGCCGTTGCGGACGATGTAGTCCTTGTCGCGGTGGAAGAGCTCCTGGACCTTCAGCGCGTTGTTCAGGTACCCGACCAGCGGGGTGTTCGCGGCCTCGTACAGGTTGTCGATGCCGAGCTGGTCCTCGACGAACCGGACGCCCTTCTCGGTGACGGCGACGGTGCGCTTCCGCTGGTCGACCTCGTAGTGGTACTTCGAGTTGATCAGGTTCGTCTTCTCGACGCGCTCGCGCGACCCCATCGTGGTGGTGTCGATGCCCTGCATGAGGGGGGCGAGCCGGGCGAACTCGACGTACCAGCGCGACGACTGGTCGGCCGGGCCGGAGATGATCAGCGGCGTCCGGGCCTCGTCGATGAGGATCGAGTCCACCTCGTCGACGATGGCGAAGTTGTGCCCGCGCTGCACGCAGTCGTCGAGGCTCCACGCCATGTTGTCGCGCAGGTAGTCGAAGCCGAACTCGTTGTTCGTGCCGTAGGTGATGTCGGCGTTGTACTGGGAGCGCCGCACGTCCGGCTGCTGCTCCGACAGGATGACGCCGACCTCGAGGCCGAGGAAGCGGTGGATGCGGCCCATCCACTCCGAGTCGCGCTTGGCCAGGTAGTCGTTCGTCGTGACGACGTGGACGCCCTTGCCCGGGATGGCGTTGAGGTAGGCGGGGAGGACGCAGGTGAGCGTCTTGCCCTCGCCGGTCTTCATCTCGGCGACCTGGCCGAGGTGCAGCGCCGCGCCGCCCATCAGCTGGACGTCGAAGTGGCGCTGGCCCAGCACCCGCTTGGCCGCTTCCCGGACGACCGCGAAGGCCTCCGGGAGCAGGTCGTCGAGGGATTCGCCGTCGCCGTTCCGCTTGCGGAACTCCTCGGTCTTGGCCCGCAGCTCGGCGTCGGTCAGGTCCTTGACGTCGTCTTCGAGGGTGTTGATGTGATCGGCGATGTTGCGCAGCCGCTTCACCATCTTGCCCTCACCCGCGCGGAGCAGGCGGTTCAGCACCATCCGGTCGACCTCACTAGCTGAATATGAGCGCGCCCAGGCCGGTCCCGGGCAGGTTCTCCCGCGGTGGCGGCCGTGTTCGGCACCACCTTCCCACCCCCATCGTAGGGAACGGTGGCCCTCGTGTGCACACGCCGTAGGTTCTGACATGCGGAAGGCCCGCACGCGAGCGCGTGCGGACCCTCCGGCTGGCCTCCTTCGAGTCCGGCTCAGCCGAGCCGGATCACGCCGTAGTCGAAGCCTTTCCGCCGGTAGACCACGCTGGGCCGGCCCGCGTCGGAGTCGTTGAAGAGGTAGAAGTCGTGGCCGACCAGCTCCATCTCGTAGAGAGCCTGGTCCACCGTCATGGGCTCCGCGGTGTGCTGCTTCTCGCGAACGACGCGGCCGGGCTGGTGACCCAGGTCGTCGTCGGTCCAGCTCTGCTGCTGGGGCAGGTGGAATTCTTCGGCACTCGCGAAGCCGTTCGCCTGCGGTTCGGCTTCGGGTGCGTCCAACACCGCGGTACGCGCGGCGGGACTGGCTGCGGCCGGGGATCCACCACCCGGCAGTGCCGAGGTCGCTTCGGCGACCGATTCCGGACGGCTGCGGCCGTAGTGCACGCGCCTCCGGTCGTGTGTCCTCCGCAGCCGGTTTTCCAGCTTGGTGACTGCGGAATCGAGCGCCGCGTAGAAGTCGGCGGCACACGCTTCAGCGCGTACGGCCGGGCCTCGCCCCTTTCCGGTGATCTCGACGCGCTGGCAGCTCTTGGCCTGGCGCCGGTTGGGTTCGTGGAACAGTTCCACGTCGTACCGGATGACTTTCCTGTCGTAGCGCTCGAGACGGGCCAGCTTTTCGCTGACAAGCGCCCGATAGTGGTCGGGCACCTCCACGTTGCGGCCCTTAACGACGATGTCCATACACGACCTCCCTCGCTGAGATGACTGCGAGCTGTTGTGTTCACACACGGCGCCGGTATTGCGGGGACGTAAGCCCGGATCGCGGGCTGAGAAGGAACTCGGAAACGGTGGACGACGTCTCGTTCCGGTGACCGAGCGCGGACTCAGCGCACCTCCGGCGCCAGGGACATGGGCTCGTCACCTCCCTGCCTGCGGGGATTGCTGATTGCGGAGCACGTTAGCTTCCTCACGCCCGTTACAACAGCCCCCGAGCCGGGGGATGTCAGGGGATGGGACTCGGTCACCCCGCGCAGTGATCGCGAAGTGGGCACCGCAAAACACCCGCTGGTCGGACGCGCTACTTTCGCCGTGCTGTCACACGGACGGCGCATCGCTGCCTCCTGCTGGACGCCGAGGGTGACAGCCCGGTCTCCCGCAGCCGCCACTCCGGTGGAGTGGTGCGGCAGCCGAGTGATCGTGATCGACACCCTCATGCCCGGACAACGGGCGCCGGTCCGTTCGCGTTCCCGCTTGTTGTCACTCATGTAGGTGACGCCAGGTTCACCCAGGCGCGAGAAGTGCATTCTCGAGTGGCTTTTTGCGGGCTGAGCTGGGGCGAGGTGCTTTGGGCGGTGTTTGATCGAAGTGAGGCGCGGAACCGGTACCAGCCTTTTTGATCTGTGCGCTTTGTTCTTTCAGCCGGCCGCCAGGAGGGTCAGGACGGCGGAGACGGTGAAGCCCGCCGCCGACAGAGCCCGGGTGCAGGCCGCGGCGGTGGCGCCGGTGGTGATCACGTCGTCGAGCACCACGATGTCGGCGCCCGGAGGCGGGCGGCCCGCTTCGCGGAACTTCAGGCGGCCGGCAAGGTTGGCGGCGCGTTGCTCGCGGGTCAAGCCGACCGCATCCCGGGCTGCGCCGGCGAGCTCCAGCGCCGGGGCGACGGTGACGGGGATGCCACGGGCGGCCAGGACGGCGGCGGCTGCTTTGGCGAGGCGCTCGACGTGGGGGCCGCCGCGCACCCGGGCTGCCGATGGGCGGCTGGGAGCCGGGACGAGGCAGATTGGTCGGGTGGAGGGGTGGGTCTTTGGAATGGGTTGCGCCGGAGCCGGACGGGCGGTGGCCGACAGGAGCGCGAGGGCAGGATGAGCGCCGGCCGGGTGGGGGCTGGCTGGGAGACGCGGCGGGGCGCCGGCCCGGTGTGGGTGGATGGCTCCAGGCCACGCCGGCGCGCCGGCCAGCCGCGCCCGCGCGCGGGCCGGCCACGGCAGAAGGCGCCTCAGTCCGGCCTGAGCATGCGCCGGCCACGCCGAAAGCCGGCTCGGCCAGGTCCGAGTACGGGCTGACCACACCAGGCGCCCACCCGGCCGAGCCCGAGCGCCATTCGGTCGCGCCGAGGGGTGCGGCGGGATCGCGGCGGCGGGAGGAGGGTTGCCCGAGAGGCGGAGACCACCAGACTCAGGCGGCATCAACGGCAGCGCCACCAAAGCCTCCGCCAGCACCCGCCCCAGCGACGGCGCCAGGTCCCGGCGCCCCCGCTCCTTGTACGCGATCAGCAACCTCCGGCCCACCCCGCGGTACCGGGCCAGCGCGAACACCCGGACCAGCCCCGCGGTCGGCCCGCGCACCACCTCCCGCGCGGCTCCCCACACGCCCTCGCAGCGGGCACAACACGGCTCCCCGCGGGCTCCGCACGCGGCGCAGCGGCTCGGGATCAGCAGATCGAGCAGTCTCTTCAGCACACGGACAGTGTCACGACCGGCACCGACAGTTTCGGGCGCCCGACCATCACTCACCCGAGTGAAAGATCAGCCCGGGTAAAACGGGTCCGCGTCCTTCATCGTGTGGCTGTGCGGGCGCCACACCTCGCCCAGGACCGAGGCCGTCCAGAGGCCGTTCGCGTCCGCCACCACGATCTGGTGGTTGGGGGCCGCCGTCACGCCGTGGACCGTCGGGGTGAGGTTGCTGCTGTTGAACGCGTCCAGGCGCTGGCCGTCCACCGTCACCTTGACCACCGGCTGGGACGACGACTTCGTGATCGCCACCAGGCTGTCCGCGGCGATCCAGTCGACGTCCACGACGTCCTCGATGTCGTGGGGCTGGAGGTGGCGGGGCTCGCGCAGGGACACCGAATCGCCGTTGACGACCACCGCGGCCACCCACAGCTGGCCCTTGATCACCGCCGCCACGCGAGTTCCGTCGCGGGAAAACCGGAGCTCCGTGAGGTCGCCCTGCTGGGTCAGGTCCGTGGCGTTGACGCTCAGCGCCGTCCAGTGGCCGTTCTGGTCGAGCACCATGCGGCCCACCGACAGCCCGTCGACCACCGTCCACAGCTCACCCGTGCCCGGGCGCCACGTGGGGCGGGTCAGGGAACTGCCGCCGAGGGGCGTCAGCGCCAGGTCGTGGCCGAGGTCGCCGATGCGCAGGCGGACGCCGCCGCCGCTGCGCTCGACCACCGCCAGGCGCTTGCCGTCGATCGACTGGGCCGCGCTCACCACGTCGTAGCCGCCGTTGCCCGCCGGGCCGCCCACCGGGGCGCCGTCGGCGAGGGACCGGACCCGGCCGCCGACCGTCATCAGGCCCTGCAGCTGCGAACCGATCGACAGCGACGCGCCGTACGCGGGCAGGTCGTTCTGCCGCCAGTCCGGGTGGTTCGGCACGAGCGGGGCGCCGTCGGCGAGGATGCGGATCCGGGCCGACGTGACGTACTGCAGGGACAGCACGATCTGCGCGGCGATCAGGTTCCGGATGTCGTCGGGCACCCCCGAAAGCCCGGTCAGCGGGACCACCAGCGTCCCGTCGTCGAGGCTCTTGACGTTCGTGTCGATCTCGATGGGCTCGCCGAGCAGGTTCTTCACCGCCCCGGCCAGAGCCGACGACGGCCCGTTCACCAGCAGGTCCATCACCCGGCCCGGCAGGCCCGACTGCGGCTTCGCGACGACGTAGCGCCGATCGGGGACGAAGGTGGCCGACGACTCCGAGTAGAAGTTCACCGGCACCGGCGTGTAGTTCTCGCTGAAGTCGCTCTCGGTCGCGTACAGGTCGGCGGGCGGGTCGACGATCCGCCACTGGTTGTTCGGCTGCCGGCGCACCTTCACCTGCAGCAGCGCCGAGGTGTAGTCCGGCACGAACGCGCTGCTCTGGTCCAGCGTGCCGACGTCGATCCCGCGCACGTTGACGACCTGCGTGTTCGGGTCCGGCGGCGGAGCGGTGTCGTAGACCGTGCCGAAGGTGTCCTGGATGATCGTCAGGTTGCGGCTCGGCCGCCAGTTCGCCCGGCCCTGCTCGTCCAGGTAGGCGCGCGCGGCGGCGTTGTTCTGCCCCGGCTTGAGCGTCGCCCCGATGAAGGCGCGGACCAGCGACAGCGGGTCGAGGCCCGGCGCCGGCTCCGGTACGACGTCACCGGGGCTCTGCCCCTGGCGCTCCCCCGGCACCACCTGGGGTTGCGATTCCAGCGGCACGTTCGCGCAGCCCGCCAGCAACACCGAGCAGAGCACCAAAAGCAACAGCTGCTTCATCCGGAGCTTCGCCCCGAGCCGGGGGCTCCGCCACCCGGACCCCCGGAAAACCTGGTGGTTCACTGACCGATTCCTTCACGTTCGGCGAAGATCGCCTCCGGCGCCGGCGTGACGTCGATGACCCCGAGCGGCACCTCGGCGACGAACCGGCCGGGCGGCGGCAGGACCAGCGGCGACTCCCCCGCGGGCACGTCCTGCTGGCGCGGCAGCAGGAGCCGGAAGCAGGCGCCGTTGCCGGGCTCGCCCCACGCGTCGAGCTCGCCGCCGTGCAGCCGCGCGTCCTCCTGGCTGATCGCCAGGCCCAGCCCGGTGCCGCCGGTGCGCCGGTTGCGCGACGGGTCGGCGCGCCAGAACCGGTTGAACACCAGGTCGGCCTCGCCGGGCCGCAGGCCGACGCCGTGGTCCCGGACCGTGATGGCGACGGCGGTTTCGTTCGCCCCGACCGTCAGCACCACCGGCTTGCCCTCGCTGTGGTCGACGGCGTTCGCGAGCAGGTTGCGCAGGATCCGCTCGACGCGGCGGGCGTCGACCTCGGCGATCACCTCTTCCTCGGGCAGCACCAGCTCCACCGAGCTGCCCGCGTTGCCGGCGATCACCCGCACCTGCTCGACCGCGCGGGTGGCGATCGGCCGGACGTCGATGAACTCCGCGGCCAGCTCCTCCACGCCGGCGTCGAGCCTGCTGATCTCCAGCAGGTCGCCGAGCAACGCTTCGAACCGGTCGAGCTCGTCGACCAGCAGCTCCGTCGACCGCGCGAGACCGGCCGGGAACTGCTCGCGGGACGCGTGCAGCACGTCCGCGGCCATCCGGACGGTGGTCAGCGGCGTGCGCAGCTCGTGCGAGACGTCGGAGGTGAACCGGCGCTGCAGCCCGCCGAACTCCTCGAGCTGGCGGATCTGGCGCTGGATGCTCGCGGCCATCCCGTTGTAGGACACCGCGAGCTTCGCGAGGTCGTCTTCGCCGAGCACGGCGAGCCGCTGGTCGAGGTCGCCGCCGGCGAACTGCTCGGCCGCCGCGGCGGCCTGCCGGACCGGGCGGACCACCTGCCGCGTCACCAGGTTCGTGATGCCCGCCAGCAGGAGCAGCAGCACGAGCCCGCCGACCAGCAGCGTGTTCTGCACCGTCGAGACGGTGTTCTGCTCGGTCGTCAACGGGAACAGCAGGTACAGCTGCAGCGGGACGGCCACGGTGTTCAGCGGCGTGCCGACGATCAGGTACGTGGTGCGGCCGCCGCCGGCCTCGGGCGCGGTGTGCTCGAGGAAGCTCATCTGGTCGGCTTCGACGAACTGGCGCAGCCGCGGTGGCACGTTCTCGAACGGCCCCGCGAACGACGGCTCGGCGCCAGACTGGTCGTGCCCGCCGCTGGCGAGGACCGGGACGAACGTGCCCGCCGCCGACCCGGCCGCGTCCTGGCTGGTCGGCGTGATCGCGATCTTCTTCAGCGCGTTTTCGAGCCGGTTCCGGAGCGCCTCGTCGTTCTCGGACGAGCCGAGGCCGACGAGCTCGCCGGCGGCCGTCTCCGCCGCCGCGCGGGTCTGCGCGATCGCCGCCGTGCGCTTGGTGTCCAGCAGCCGCTCGGTGATCTGGTTCTGCAGCACCATGCCCAGCACGAAGACCACGGCCGAGGACAGCGCGAGCGTCGACACGGTGACGCGGAACTGCAGCGAGTGCTTCCACAGCTCGTTGAACGCGACCGCGCGGCGGCGCGCGAAAACGACGACACGCCGCACCAGGCGTGCCGTCGAACGCGCGAACGCGGGGAGCCGTCTGCCGGTCGCGAGAGTCATCGCCGCATCACGGCGGGCCGGCCTTGTACCCGACACCGCGAACGGTCAACACCACCTCGGGGTGCTCCGGGTCCTTCTCCACCTTCGAACGCAGGCGCTGGACGTGCACGTTCACCAGCCGGGTGTCGGCCGCGTGCCGGTAGCCCCACACCTGCTCCAGCAGCACCTCGCGGGTGAACACCTGACGCGGCTTGCGGGCCAGCGCCACCAGCAGGTCGAACTCCAGCGGGGTCAGCGGGATGGCCTTGCCTTCGCGCGTGACCTCGTGGCCCGGCACGTCGATCGCCAGGTCGCCGATGGTGAGCGATTCCGCCGGCTCGGCCTCCGTGCGGCGCATGCGGGCCCGGACCCGCGCGACCAGCTCCTTCGGCTTGAACGGCTTGACGACGTAGTCGTCGGCGCCGGACTCCAGGCCGAGGACTATGTCGACGGTGTCGCTCTTGGCGGTGAGCATGACGATCGGCACCCCGGACTCGGCGCGGATCGCCTTGCAGACGTCGATCCCGTTCATCCCGGGCAGCATCAGGTCGAGGAGGACGAGGTCGGGCTTCAGCTCACGCAGCGCGGGCAGCGCGCGTGAGCCGTCGGCGACCACCGCCGTGTCGAACCCCTCCCCACGGAGCACGATGGTGAGCATCTCCGCGAGGGCGGGGTCGTCGTCGACCACGAGAACACGTGCCTTCATGTCCACATATTCGCACTAGTTCCGGCGCCCGCACGCACGACCCGCGTGTTTGACCACCAGAAAGATCAAGATCGCCCGCACTCCCTGCTCCATCCGGGTGCCGGTACCGGCCGCTTTGGACGGTCCGTGGAGGCCGCACCGGAACCCCGGTGCGGCCTCCACGGACCTGTGAAGAGGGCTCAGGGTAACGACTGGCGAGATGCCGAGCCGATACGTGAAAGTTGCGCATTGTGAGACTCTGTGCCTCTTCCGCAACAATCCGGGTTCGGGGACGTCCTCGTCAAGAGATTCGCCCATCCAGCCGATAGGAACTCCGCGAAACGGATACTGTTGCGCTATGCGGAACCAGGACTCGGGCAACGCAACTCAGAGCCAGGTGCAATCGGTCGACCGGGCCATCAGCGTGCTGGAACTGCTCGCGCGCAACGGCGAAACCGGCATCACCGAGATCGCGGGCGAACTGGGGGTCCACAAGTCGACGGCGTCGCGCCTGCTCAGCGTCCTGGAGACCAGAGGCCTGGTCGAGCAGCTCGGCGAACGCGGGAAGTACGCCATCGGCTTCGGCGTCGTCCGGCTGGCCGGTGCCGCGACCGGCCGGATGGACCTCGCGAAACTGGGCCGGGCCAGCTGCCTGGCGCTGGCCGAGGAACTGGGCGAAACGGTGAACATCGCGATCGCCGACGACGGCGTCGCCATCAACATCAGCCAGGCCCGCGGCTCGGCCGCGATCACCACGCAGAACTGGACGGGCCAGCGGACGCCGCTGCACGCGACCTCGAGCGGGAAGATCCTGCTGGCGTACATGGGGGAACCCGAGCGCAAGCGGGTGCTGAAGCGGAAGCTGGAGCAGTACACCCCGCGCACGACGGTCGAGCCGGAGGAGCTGCTGGCCGAGCTGGACCGGGTGGTCGAGGACGGTTATGCCGCCTGCTACGAAGAACTCGAGCTCGGCATGCACGCCGTGGCCGTGCCGATCCACGGCCCGGGCGGGGATGTCGTCGCCGCGATGAGCGCTTCCGGGCCGTCGTACCGGCTTTCGAAGCAGCGGGTGAAGCAGATCGTGAAGCCGATGACCGAGGCGGCGGAGGAGCTTTCCGCGCAGCTGGGGTATTTCCGGGACTAGGGGTAGAGCCGCGCCATCTCGCGGATCGTCTTTCCCATGTGCGCCACCAGTTCCGGGGGTGCCAGCACCTGCGCGTCCGCGCCGAGCCGCAGCAGCCCGGCCGACGCGTGGGGCACGCTCTCCAGCGGTATTTCCGCGCGCTGCCAGCCTTCGGCGTCTTCGGGTTCGAGCGTCCGGGCGACGAGCCGCGCGGCCCGCGGGCCGAGGATGTCCGGCAGAGCCACGATCCCGGCCGGGGAAAGCCGGACGAGCGCCGTCTCGCCGTCTCCGGCCTCCTCGTACCGTTCGACGTGCGCGCGCCAGAATTCGGCCAGCTCGAAGCCGGCCGGACGGGTGAAGTGCTCGTCGAGCGCCCGGAACTCCTCGATGTTGCCGACCCGGTAGGTCCGCGGTTCCGGCCCGGCGACCAGGTACCAGACGCCGGCCTTGAGGACCAGGCCGAGCGGGTGCAGCCGCCGCGTCACCACCCCGGGCGCCGGCGACCAGCGGCGGTAGCGGATCTCGACGACCTGGTCCCGCCACAGCGCTTCCGCGGCGGCGAGCAACTGGGGGACGGCGTCGGCCTCGCGGTACCAGCCGGGCGCGTCGAGGTGGAACCGCTGCCGGATCCGCACCGACGCCTCGCGGTACGGCGTCGGCAGCGCGGCCATCAGCTTCAGCTCGGCGGCGGCCACCTGGGCCCCCAGCCCCAGCTCGGCGGCCGGCTGCGGCAGCCCGGTGAGGAACAGCGAGCCGGCTTCGCCCTCGGTCAGGCCGGTGAGCCGGGTCCGATAGCCGTCCACCAGCTGGTAGCCGCCGTTCGGGCCGCCCTCGGCGTAGACCGGGACGCCGGCCGCGGCGAGCGCTTCGACGTCCCGGTAGACCGTCCGCGCGGTCACGCCGAGCTCGGCCGCCAGCCGGGCGGCGCTCATCCTCCCCCGGTTCTGCAGCAGTAGCAGCAAGGACACCAGCCGGCTCGCACGCACGCGCCGGAGTCTGCCAGCGACCACTGACAGAAGGTGTCAGGGGTAGCCCCGCAAGATCGCCGTCATGACCGACTTCGACTTCTTCATCGGCTCCTGGACCGTCGTCACCCGGCGGCTCGAGTCGCTGTTCTCCGGCTGCGACGACTGGGACACCTTCACCGGTACCACCACGTGCACGCCGCTCTTCGACGGCGGCGGCAACACCGAGGAAATCCTGTTCCCCGAACGCGGTTTCCGCGGTTTCACCCTGCGCCTGTTCGACGTCGAACGGAAGGAGTGGTCCATCTACTGGGCCAACAGCCGCACCGGACGGCTCGAACCGCCGGTGGTGGGCACCTTCCGCGACGGCCGGGGCGACTTCTACGGCGACGACACCCACGAGGGCAGGCCCATCAAGGCCCACTTCATCTGGTCGGACATCACCGCCACCTCCGCGCGGTGGGAGCAGGAATTCTCCGCCGACGGCGGCCGGACCTGGGAAAGCAACTGGGTCATGGAATTCACCCGCGCCTGAGGGGCGCAGATCCGTCGTCCTGCGACTGTCCACTGTGGGCAAACCGGGCCAGGAACGAGGCACCGCCCGGTAGCGACGCTACTGCCCCAGCAGCGTCTTCGCGAGCGCTTCGTGGTCGACACCCGCGACGCCGTCCAGGACGTGCCAAGGCGCGAGCCAGCCCGTCGCGGCCAGCTCGTCGTAGACGGCCGCGCACCGCCGCTGGAGGCCGTCGTCGGTTTCGAAGGCGTCGCGCTCCCGGCCGGTCTCGGTCTCCGCACGGCGTTCGGCGCGCTCCGCGGCGACCGCCGGGGCGACGCGCAACAGCAGGTGCGCGTCCGGGCGCGGCAGGCCGAAGCGGTCGACCTCGAGCTCCCACACCCACTTCACGACTTCGCCGGACGCGTCCTGCCGCAGGCGCGCGGCGGCGTACGCGGCGTTGGAGGCGACGTACCGGTCGAGGAGGACGACGTCGTGCGCGTCCCGCAGCGCGCGGATCTCGTCCGCGGCGCCGCTGCGGTCCAGCGCGTAGAGCATCGCCATGCCGTACACCGAGTCGGCGAGGTCGCCGTGCCCGCGGTGCAGCGCCTCGCGGACGAGGTCCGCGTGCACGCTCTTGCCGTAGCGCGGGAACGCCAGCGACGCCACGCTCGCGCCCTCGGCGCCCAGCGCCGTCGTCAGCCCGTCGGCGAGCGTGCGCTTGCCCGCGCCGTCGAGCCCTTCGATGACCACCAATCGACCCACGGGAGTCACAGTAACGGTGGTGGACCGGCGGGCTCGGTGGAAGGGGATCGACGCCGAGCCCGCCGGTTCGTCTAGGCGGGGTGCCGCCGGAGGTGGAACACGTAGCCGAGGCCGCTGATCGCCAGCACGCCGACGAGGATCAGCAGCGGCACCCAGCCGGTGTCGTGGCCGGACGGTGCCGGGCCGCCGTCACCGCGGGGCATCACCTGGGAGGTCGCGTCGTAACCGCCGGCCTCGCCGTCGCGGGCGTAGGCCGAGCCGGGGAGCTTGTCGGCGTAGCGCGCCTCGACGATCCGCTGGTAGCCGGCGACCGCGTTGCCGTCGGCCAGCGACGTCACCCGGCCGTCGCGGACGGCGTACCAGGCGTCGACCTGCGGTTCGTGCAGCAGCTGGGCGCCGGCGGGCAGCTTCCGGGCGTACTCGCCCTCGACGTCGCCCGAGGCGATGTTGCCGATCTGCCAGGCGCCGTCCGTGCCGCGGACGGACCAGAGCGTCGCCGTCCGGCCGTCCGAGGCGCGCGCGGGGATCGCGAAGTAAGCGAAGTCACCCGGCGTCGCGCCGGGCTTGCCCGCGACGAAGTCCGGCGACAGCTCGTACACGGCGTAGGCGTCCGGCGCGATCTGCACCTTCACCGGGCCTTGGGCGCCCGGGGCCTGGGCGAAGAAGCGGACCAGGACGTCCTGCAACCCCTCGGCCGCGCGGTGCGCCGCGGAGGCGTCGGCGCTGCTGATGACGGCGGCCTGGGCCGCGCCTGACACCGGAGCCGTCATCAGCAGCGCCGCGCCGGTCAGCACGGCGAGCACGAGCGCCCGCCTGCTCATCGGGCGATCCCGGTGAGCGTGTGCGTCCAGGTGAACGACGAGTTCTGCGTGTAGTAGCCGTAGGTCGACCAGTTGTAGCGCTTGGCGGGGCCGGGGTCGCCCCAGAACACCCAGTCGCCGCGGGTGTCGTAGCCGTAGAGGACGTGCGTGTGGCCACCGCCCGAGCGGTAGCCGACGCGGGTCTCGACCGGCCGGTCCGCCGCGGTCTGCGTCCGGACGTCGGCGTAGGAGATGCGCCGGTCGAGGTAGCGGCCCGGCGAGCCGAAGCCGAGCCGGGCGAAGGCGCGCTGCGGGTCGGCGAGCGTTCCGGGGAGGTTCGCGCAGTCGGCGCCGGTCTCGCCGTGGGCCAGCTGGCAGAACCGCGTCTGGCTGACGAGCGCGCCGTGGTAGGCGGCGATGGTGTTGCCCGCGCCGGCCCAGCACCACTGGTTCTTCTGCTGGAGCTGCAGGGCGATCTGGTTCCGGTAGGTCGACGGCACTCCGGGCGCGGCTGCTTGGGCCTGCAGCGGGGCGACCAGGCACAACAGCAGGCTCACGGCCAGTACGGCGTGGACCTGGCTCGACTTCACCAGCACGGACGGCCTCCTGCTCGAACGTGGGCGAACCAGCGGTGGTCACAACGGTGAACAACGCGGTCACAAGGAGCAAGAACGCCATCCGGAGGAACGGACCGTTCCGGGGCACAGCCGGAACGCGGAACGCTCACCTCAACGAGGCCAACCACCCTGAACGGGGGTCGGCACGGCCACTCTACGCTGCTACCGTGAACGTTCCGCGGTGTTCACGCCCAGCGCACACACTGGTCGGGTGAAGGGACGAGCGGTGGCACAAGACGGGAACCTCCCACTGATCATCGATGGCGCCCGCACGACCCGGGCATCGGTCGCCGAACTGCCCAAAGAGCTGACCGAAGCGCTCCGCACGGGCGAGTTCCACCACGCGTTGCGGCTGGCGATCGCCTATCGCGGGCTCTCGCTGGCCCGGCTGCGCGCCCACCTGGCGCTGCGCGGCGTCCAAATCGGACAGTCGACGCTGAGTTACTGGCAACGCGGGCTGCGTCAGCCCGAGGTGCCGAAGGCGCTGCCCGCGGTCCGGGCCCTGGAATCGGTCCTCCAGCTGCCGGCGGACGCCCTGGTGGTGCTGATCGGGCCCCGCCTGGTCCGCCGCGGCCACCAGCCGGCGGCGTCGTTCCACGACCTGCGGTCCGGCGACATGGGCTCGATCGTCGAGGACCTGCTGGCCGAGCTGGGCGCGTACCCGTCGTCGAACCACTACAACGCGGACCTCGAGCTGCTGTCGGTCCACGACACGATCACGTTCGACGCGGAGCATCGCCAGGTCAGCCTGCGGACGCGGCTGGTGACGCGCGCACGCCGCCACGGGCCGGACCGGTACCTGACGGTGTACAACGGCGACCCGGGCTGCCGCATCGACGACGTCGAGCTGATCACGGACGAGGGCTGCCGGGTCGGGCGGATGCGCCGCAACCCGGACGCGGACACTATGGCGACGGAGCTGCTGTTCGACCGCAAGCTCGCCGAGGGCGACATCCACGTGTTCTGCTTCGAGGTCCGGGACGACTCGGGCTCGGCGTCGCCGGGGTACTACCGGATGCTGCGCGACCGGTGCGCGAGTTACCTGGTCCAGCTCCGGTTCGACCGGAACGCCCTGCCGGCCCGCTGCACCCGCCAGGTCCGCGCGCGCGACGACGCCCTCCCGGTGGTCGCGGAGGAACTCGCGTGCGACATGGGCGGGGTGAGCAGCGCGTTCTTCAGCGACGCCGGGCCGGGCCTGGCCGGCGTCGCCGTCGAGTGGAACTGAGCCGCACGGCTCGATGCCCCGCCAATCACGCAAGATGCCGCTCCAGTCACGCGTGATGCCCCGCTGGTCACGTGTGATGCCCGCTTGAGCACGGCCGGGTCGCGTTAGCTGCGAGGTCGGCTCGCGTGATTGGCGAGGCATCGCGCGTGATCAGGCACGTCACTCGCGTGATTGGCGGCGTACCTCGCGTGTCTGGAAGCGCATCTCGCGTGATTGGGTGGCATCTCGTTAGTGGCCGCGGTGTTTGGCGCGGGCCTTGGCGCGGGCCAGGGTTCGGCGGTGGGTGGCGTCGGCGGCCGCGCGGCGTTTGCGGGCCGCTTTGTTCTCGGCCGCGTGCTGGGTGACCGCGTCGCGGAGGGCGCGCTGGGCGGCCGTGCCGATTCCCGCCTCTTCCTGGGCCTTCTTCGCCAGCTTCGCGAGGCGCTTGGCGTTGAGCCGGGCCGTCGGCCGCTGCTCGGTGGGCACCGGTGGGGCCGCGCGGGCTTCATCGGCCAGGCGGGCGAAGTCGCGGCCGGCGGCGAACGCCGCCAGCTCGGCGTTGGTCGGCTCGCTGCCGAAGAGGTGGCGCGCGGCCCGGACCTGGCCGTCTTCGTGGATCTCGTAGACGCCGACCCAGAACCGGCCGTCGTGGTACAGCGTGAACACCCCGCTCATCGGGAAACCTCCAGGCGTGACGGATCAGCCTGGCGTCACCGGTTTCCCTGGACGGGACAACGAGCCCGGAGCGGACCGCCCGGACTACCCACCGGGCCGTGAGGTTCGTGAAGCCAAGAACGGCCCCAGCCTACGCCGGGCCGCCGCCGATGCCGATCTCGTTTCCCTCGGGGTCGACGTAACGCACCTTGCGGACGCCGTTCTCGTACGTCTCCCGGCCCGCCGGCTCGATGCCCCGCTCGGAGATCGCCGCGACGCGCTCGTCGAGGTCGCCGACGAACAGGACGTGCATGGCGTGCCCGGTGGCCCGCTCCGGACGCCGCTCGATGAAGACGGCGCCGTGCTCGGTGACCTCCCACAGCGCTTCGGTCGCGCTCACCACGTACGTCGGCGGCGCCCCGAAGAGCTTCTCGTACCAGGCCAGCGCCCGCTCGTAGTCGAGCACGGCGATGCCGGCCATCAGATCGACCATCACAACCCCTCGGAGCCCGCAGAACGGAAGGGCCGCCCCGAACACTTTCGAGGCGGCCCCGTCCGGCCGAGACCTCAGTACCGGTAGTGCTCCGGCTTGAACGGCCCTTCGACGTCCACGTCGATGTACTCCGCCTGCTCCTTGGTCAGCTTCGTCAGCTCCCCGCCGAGCGCCTGGAGGTGGATCTTCGCGACCTTCTCGTCGAGCTTCTTCGGCAGCCGGAAGACCTCCTTGTCGTACTCCTCGTGCTTGGTGAACAGCTCGATCTGCGCGATCACCTGGTTCGAGAAGCTGTTCGACATCACGAACGAGGGGTGCCCGGTCGCGTTGCCCAGGTTCAGCAGGCGTCCCTCGGACAGCACGATGATCGTGTTGCCGTTCGGGAACACCCACTCGTCGACCTGCGGCTTGATGTTCACCCGGCGGATGCCCGGGTACCGCGCCAGCCCGGCCATGTCGAGCTCGTTGTCGAAGTGGCCGATGTTGCCCAGGATCGCCTGGTGCTTCATCTTCGCCATGTGCTCGACCAGCACGACGTCCTTGTTGCCGGTCGTCGTGATCACGATGTCGGCCTCGGGCAGGGCGTTCTCCAGGGTGCGGACCTGGTAGCCGTCCATCGCCGCCTGCAGCGCGCAGATCGGGTCGATCTCCGTCACGATCACACGGGCGCCCTGGCCGCGCAGGGACTCCGCCGCGCCCTTGCCGACGTCGCCATAGCCGCAGACCACCGCGACCTTGCCGCCGATCAGGACGTCGGTGCCGCGGTTGATGCCGTCGATCAGGCTGTGGCGGATGCCGTAGCGGTTGTCGAACTTCGACTTCGTCACCGCGTCGTTGACGTTGATCGCCGGGAACAGCAGCTCGCCCGCCGCCGCCAGCTGGTACAGGCGCAGGACGCCGGTCGTCGTCTCCTCGGTGACGCCGCGGACGCCCTCGCCGATCTTCGTCCACTTGCCGGTGTCGGCAGCGACCGAGGTGCGCAGCAGCTCGAGGAACACGCGGAACTCGTCCGAGGTGTTCTCGTCCGGGGTCGGCACGACGCCGGCCTTCTCGAACTCGGTGCCCTTGTGCACCAGCATCGTGGCGTCACCGCCGTCGTCGAGGATCATGTTCGGGCCCTCGCCGTCCCAGGTGAGCATCCGCTCGGTGCACCACCAGTACTCCTCGAGCGACTCGCCCTTCCACGCGAACACCGGGACGCCCTTGGGCTTCTCGGTCGTGCCGTGCGGGCCGACGACGACCGCCGCGGCCGCGTGGTCCTGCGTCGAGAAGATGTTGCAGGAGGCCCAGCGCACCTCGGCACCCAGCGCCACCAGCGTCTCGATCAGCACCGCGGTCTGCACGGTCATGTGCAGCGAGCCCGAGACGCGTGCCCCGCGCAGCGGGTAGACCTCCGCGTATTCGCGCCGCAGCGCCATCAGGCCCGGCATCTCGTGCTCGGCGAGGCGGATCTCCTTGCGGCCGAACTCGGCGGCTTCGAGGTCGGCGACGGCGAACTCGATGCCGTTGCGGGTCTCGTGCCGCTTGGCAACGCTTTCGGGGGTCATAGTGGCGATTCCTCCAAGACTCGATGACACCCGAACACTACCGTTGTCCGCTCGACTGTCACTGGAACTGTTAGGAGGCCCTTACCGTGCCCATGCCCGGCCCGGACACCCGCGTCGTGGAAATCCGCGTCGCCGGGCTCGTGGGCACCAGCGGGGAGACGCTGCTCGACGCGGTGGCGACCGTCGACGTCGCCGGCGACGGCCTGGGCCGGGTGATCCGCCCGGCCGACCGGCTGCGCCGCCCGGCACCCGGGCCGGTGCTGCCCGCGCTGGGCCGGTCGATCCCGCGGACCCTCGAGGGTTACCTCTGGCACGGCATGACGTCGGGTGGCGCGGCGAAGGCCACCTGGGCCCTGCTGTTCCCGTTCTCCCTGGCCAACGTCGCCTTCTGGATGTTGCCGCCGGTCCCGCCGGACAGCCGTCTCGCGCGCGTCCTCGGCGCCGTCTGCCGCGGCCTGCTGCGCGTGGGTGCCCTGCTGCTGACGATGCTGCTGATGGGTCAGCTCGCCGCGATCGCGCTCGACCTCTTCGCCGCGCAGTGCCTCGCGCCCGGCTCGGGCTGCCTGCCGGTGGTCCCGGACGTCCTCCGCACGACGGCCGCCCGGATCGCCGTCGGCGTGCTGCCGCTGCTGGTCGTGATCTTCGTCCTGCACCGGATTTCCAGCGCGACCTGGGCGGTGCACGCCGACGGCGACCTCACCGGCGGCCCGTTGCGGATGCGCGCCGACCCGGAGACGCGGGCGCTGCGCTGCCTGCACACCGTCGCGGCGCTGGCCTCGGTCGCGCTGCTGCTGCTCGGCGGGCCGTTCCGCGTGCCGGGCGACAGCGTCGGCCTCGTCGTCTGGATCGTCACCCTCGCCGTGGTGCTCGCCACCATCGTCGCCGCCGCGATCGGTGTCGACACCGGCCGGTTCGCCCGGCCCGGCGTGCTCGCCTTCGCGACGCTGCTGGTCGTGGTCGCCGCCGTGCGGCTCAGGCCGGGTACGGGCCCGCTGCCCGGCACGAACGGCGTCGTCGAAGGCCTCGGCGCGGCCCTGGTCGCCGTCACCGTGCTGTTCGCGCTGTTCCTCGCCCCGGCGGCGCTGCTGGCCCGGCCCGGCTGGAAGCACAAGCCGCAGCGGCTGCGGCCGTGGATGGGCGGCTGGGCGGCCGCGCCGGTGCTCGCGCTGGCCGGCCTGCTCGGCGGCGGCTTCGGGGCCGGGCTCGCCGAGGCGCTCCGGCGCCTGTCCGGGGCGGAGCATCTGAAGGTGCCGGACACGTACCTGCTGGTCACCGTCCTGTGGGGCGCGGGGCTGGCTGTGGCCGCGGTGCTCGGCGTAGCGGGCTTCGCGGTCGCCGTCCCGCTGCGGCGGCTGCGGCGGGGCATCCCCGAGATCGTGGCCCTGATGGAGCACGACGAACGGCAGGAGGCGCAGGCCGCGGCGGCCTGGGCGCGGTCGGCGTGGGAACGGCGGCACCTGCACCACCTGGCGCTGGCCGTCGCGAGCGCGATGTCCGCGGGCGGTGCGGCCCTGCTGGTGCTGCGGTTCGGGTTCGGGCAGGTCCCGGGCTGGTTCAAGCCGCTGTCCGCAATCGGCGTGGTCGCGCTCGGCGCGCTGGCCGCGGGCCTGCTGCGTGTGGTCTACACGGCCGCGCGCACGCCGCAGCGCAGCCGTCACCTCGGTGCGCTGGCCGACCTGGTCTGCTTCTGGCCGCGGGCCGCACACCCGACGGTCCCGCCCTGCTACGCGCTGAAGGTCGTGCCGGAACTGGCCGCCCGGGCCCGCGAACACCTCGCCGAACCCGGTACACGCGTGGTGCTTTCCGGCTACAACCTCGGCAGCCTGCTCACGATCATGGCCGCCGCCCGGCTGGCGGCCGAGCTGCCGGAGGCGGACCTCGAACGCGTCGGCGTCCTGACCGCCGGCTCGCCGTTGCAGTGGGGCTACCAGCGCGCCTTCCCCGCGTTGCTGCCGCAGGAAGCGCTGGAGCGGCTCTTCGCCGACCTCGACGGCCGCTGGCGGGCCCTGTGCCGCGGCACCGACATCTTCGGCGGCGGCGTGACGACCTGGCGGCACTCGGTCGCCGACCGGCGGCTGCACGGCGTCGGGTTCCTCCCGGAGGGCGGCTTCGGCCCGGTCTCGGCGACGGCCGACGGGACCGGCGTCCTGATCCTCGGCGGCGACCACTGGCTGCCGGACCCGCTGCGCGGCCCGACCGGGCGGCACCGCTGGGCGCCGGGGGTGCTCAAGCACCAGGACTACGTGGTGGACGCCGAATGGGACCACGCCGTCGCGATGGCCGCCGGCCTCGGCAAGCCGTCCTGGGGCGAGCAGGGCTCGCTGTTCGGGGACTTCCCCCCGAAACGGTGAAGGCCCCTCGCGCGCGGAGCGAGGGGCCTTCGACCGGGGACTAGCTCAGCTTCACTCGGAAGCCTTGCGGCGGAACTTCAGCAGCGCGAGCAGGCCACCACCGGCGGCGAGCAGCAGCGCGCCGACCCAGATCAGCCAGCTGTTGTCGAAACCGGTGTTGGCCAGGCCGCCACCGGTGCCCGACTCGTTGCCCGCCGGGACGACGGCCGGAGCGGTGGAGCTGGTCGGCGACACCGAGGTGTCCGAGGTCGCCGGGGTGCTCGGCTTCGTGGTCTCGGTCGACGGCGCCGGCCGGGTCGGCTTGGTCGTCGGGGTCGTGGGCTGGGTCGGCTTGGTGGTCTTCGAGCCGCACAGGAACCACTTGTCGATCTTCGGCTGGCTGCCGTTGTAGTTGAACGGCGCACGAAGGTCGTTCCACGGGGCGTTCTTGTCGAGCTTCTTGCCCGGCGTGTAGTCGTTGAAGCCGTCGTCGCCGCCGACCACGACGATGCGGGTGACGGTGACGCCCTCGTTGACCGACTTGATGTTCAGCCGGGTGTTGTTCTTCGTCAGCTCGAAGACAACGTCCTTCTGGTCGAGGACCTTGCCATCGGCGCACGGGGTCGGCTTGCCCGGCGTCGGGTGGGGACGGTTGTCGTCGCTGTAGCAGGCGAGAGCGGAACCGGCGGTCCCGATCAGGGCGGCGGTGGTGAGCGCCATGACCGCAACGGCGCCGCGGAAGGAACGTCTGCGCATGAGTTCTCCAGTACCGAACGGGGGAGGAACGGCAAAATCGGGGGACCGCATGCCACTGCGCGTGGGAATCACGCGGCTGTAATTCACCCGTCAGTGGCACACGAAGGATCGAAAGGTATCGCACGTCACGCACCCGCTTACACGGGGTCCCCCTTTGCGCACAAATCGCAAGATCGTCTTGATCAAGTCGTAACCTCGCATAACGCAACCAAATGCAAAAAGCCCCGCCGACCTGGGCGTCCAGGAGGGCGGGGCTTTTTCTGCGCAAGTCAGGCTTCGGGTGCCTTCACGGGTTCGTCGAGCCCTTCGGCCTGCCGCTTGCCGAGCAGCGAATGCCGGCGGCTGTAGCCGAAGTAGAGCACCACCCCGACCACCATCCAGGCGATGAACCGCAGCCAGGTCAGCACGGTCAGGTTCAGCATCAGCCACAGGCAGGCAAGGATGGCCAGGATCGGGATCAGCGGCACCAGCGGCACCTTGAACGCCCGGGGCAGCTCCGGCCGCGTCCGGCGCAGCACCAGCACCCCGGCCGAGACGAGCACGAACGCGAAGAGCGTGCCGACGTTCACCATTTCTTCGAGCTTGTCCGCCGGGAAGAACCCGGCCGCGAGCGCGACCAGCCCGCCGACGATGAGCGTCGCGCGCTTCGGCGTGCCGTGTTCACCGGTCTTCGCCAGGCCGCGCGGCATCAGGCCGTCCCGGGACATCGCGAAGATGATCCGGACCTGGCCCAGCATGAGCACCATGACGACGGTGGTCAGGCCGGCCAGCGCGCCGAAGGAAATGATGTTGGCGGCCCAGTCGACGCCGTTCGCGGAGAACGCCGTCGCGAGGGTCTTGTGGCTGCCGTCGCCCGCCTTGGTCGCGAGGTCCTTGTACGACGTCATGCCGACGACCACCAGCGACACCGCGACGTACAGGACGGTCACGATGGCCAGCGAGCCCATGATCCCGCGCGGCACGGCCTTCTGCGGGTTCCGGGTCTCCTCCGCGGTGGTCGCGACGATGTCGAAGCCGATGAAGGCGAAGAACACCAGCGAAGCGCCGGCCAGCAGGCCGAAGACGCCGAACGAGCTGCTCGCGCCGCCCGCGATCAGCGAGAACAGCGACTGGTCGACCCCGGTCTGGCCGGCCCCGCCGGTCTCGCCCGGCGGGATGTACGGCGTGTAGTTGGCGCCCTTGATGTAGAAGAGGCCGAGGATGATCACGAACAGCACCACGGCGACCTTGATCCCGGTGATCACCATCGAGACCCGCGAGGACAGCTTCGTCCCGACCGCCAGCAGGACCGTCAGGATCGCCACGACGAGCAGCGCACCCCAGTCGACGGTGACGCTACCGATGTCGAACGTCGTCTTCGTGCCCTTGCCGAAGAGGTAGCCGAGCACCGTCTCGAGGTACACCGACCAGCCCTTGGACACCGCGGCGGCGCCGACGGCGAGCTCGAGGATCAGGTCCCAGCCGATGATCCACGCCATGAACTCGCCGAAGGTGGCGTAGGAGAACGTGTACGCGCTGCCCGCGACCGGCACGGTCGAGGCGAACTCGGCGTAGCACAACGCCGCCAGCGCGCAGGCGATCGCCGCGAAGACGAAGGCCAGCGACACCGAGGGCCCGGCGTAGTCACCCGCCGTCCGCGCGGTCAGCGTGAAGATGCCGGCACCGATGACCACGGCGACGCCGAAGACCGTGAGGTCCCACGCGCTCAGGTTCCGCCGGAGCTTGGTGTCCGGCTCGTCGGTGTCCGCAATGGACTGTTCGATCGATTTAGTGCGCCACAATCCCGTTCCGGGCACCGTTGACCTCCTGCGGCTGGCCTGCATGTATCGCAGTAGGTCACCCTATCGGGTCAGGTGCGTGACGGCTCGCCGAAGACTGATCCGGCTACCGCGCAAGACTGCGGTCGAGGTCCGGTTCGAGGTAGATCAGCTTGGCCACCGGCACCTTGGCGCGGACGCGGGCCTCGGCGTCGTCGATGGCCGTCGCCACCTCGGCCGTGTCGAGCCCCGGCACCAGCGCCAGCTTCGCCGCGACGAGCAGCTCGTCCGGGCCCAGGTACTGGGTGCGGATGTGGATGACGCGCTCGACCTTGCCCGCGGCGAGCTCGTCGACGATCGTCGCGAGGACGCCCTCGTTGGCGCCTTCGCCGATGAGCAGGCTCTTCATCTCGATGATCAGGATGATCGCGATGACGCCGAGCAGCGCGCCGATCGCCAGGGTGCCGACACCGTCCCAGACCGGGTCGCCGGTGACGACCGAGAGCCCGACACCCAGGAGCGCGAAGACCAGGCCGAGCAGCGCGCCGGCGTCCTCGAGCAGCACCACCGGCAGCTCGGGCTCCTTGGCCTGGCGGATGAAGCCCCACCAGCTCGCGTCGCCCTTGATCTTCTTCGACTCGCCGACGGCGGTGTAGAAGCTGTAGCCCTCCAGGGCGACCGCGACCACCAGGATGATCACGGCGACGATCGGCGATTCGAGCGGCTCCGGGTGGCCGATCTTGTGGATGCCTTCGTAGATCGCGAAAGCCGAGCCGAGCGTGAAGAGCATCAGCGCGACGATGAAGGAGTAGAAATACCGGTCGCGGCCGTAGCCGAACGGGTGCTCCTTGTCCGCTTCCCGCTTCGACGTCTTCTGGCCGAGCAGCAGCAGGCCCTGGTTCGTGGTGTCGGCCAGCGAGTGCACGGACTCGGCCAGCATCGACGACGACCCCGTGACGAGGAAGCCGACGAACTTCGCCGCCGCGATCCCGGCGTTCGCCCCGAGTGCCGCGAGGATCGCCTTGGTTCCGCCTCCAGCTGACACGACCGCTCCCCTGGTAGGTCCTGAAATGTCCGGGTGGAGCCTAATGGGGCCGGTCCCGTCCGGTCGTCACCGGCCGGAGAATCGCTCAGGCGATGGCGGCGATGTCACCGTCCTCGAAGTAGATCGCCTGGTGCAGGCGCCCGCCCAAAGCAACGGCATAGCGGGCGAGTACCTCCAGGCCGGAGATCTTGCCCTG
This sequence comes from Amycolatopsis sp. NPDC003861, assembly GCF_053605405.1. Classification (NCBI taxonomy): domain Bacteria; kingdom Bacillati; phylum Actinomycetota; class Actinomycetes; order Pseudonocardiales; family Pseudonocardiaceae; genus Amycolatopsis; species Amycolatopsis sp. NPDC003861. The sequence goes on along the minus strand of NZ_JBSGJD010000067.1, from coordinate 9,042 downwards.
TTCGATCTGGGACACCCGTCCCTTGGTGACGCCCATCCGCTCGGCCAGCTGTTGCTGGGTCAGGCCGCGACCCCGGCGGATCTCGGCGAGGCGATGGCCTTGGACCACGGCGAGCAGCTCCTGCTTGCCCGCCTCGACCGCTTCCTCGCCGCCGGCTCGCTCGACATGCGTCGCGCGGACATCCTTCCAACGCGTGTAGCCCGTCATGGTCGGCCCTCCTTTGCCTGGCGTTCCTTCGGATAGCGCTCGTACCGATCCTCGGCCGGCGGCCGCAACTCCTTCAGATTTCGGCTCCGAAACCCGACGATCGTGTCTACCAGCGGCCACCCGGGCCCGGGCCACTTCGGCCGGCGCGTCGAGCGATGCCAAGCGCGCCGGTCGGCCGCCGTCGGGCCGGATTCTCGCTGCGCGTTCGCCCAGCCCGGCGCCAATCCGCTCGGCCGGGCTCCGATCGCCGGGCACCGCGGCCGCCGGTTCTGTCGTACCCCTTCGCTACCGTGGTTTTTCCTGTTGGCCTCACCCGGGAAGGTGACATGGCGCACTTCGCCGTGCTCGGTCCGCTCGCCGTGGAAAGCCCGCCGGGCCGGTGGGCGGTCCTGCGCGGTGAGCGGCAGCGCACGCTGCTGGCCGTGCTGCTGCTCAACGCCGGGCGGCCGGTCCCCGTCGACGTGCTCGTCGAGGCGCTGTGGCCGGACGGGCCGCCCAAGTCGTACACGTCCAACCTGCACACCTACCTCTCGCGGCTGCGCGAGCGGATCGAGGGCCTGCGCGTCGAGCACGGCCCGGCCGGCTACCGGCTGGACGTCGAGCCGGCGGAACTCGACCTGCTCGTCTTCCGGTCCGCCGTCGCCGAGGGGCGGCGGACCGCGGACCCGGTGGCCGCCGCCGGGCACTACCGGCGGGCGCTCGCGCTGTGGCGGGGGCCGGTGCTGGCCGGGCTGCACGTGCCGCGGCTCGACGCCGACATCGCCCGGCTGGAGTCCGAGCGGCTGGCCGTGTTCGAGGACTGCGTCGACGCGGAGCTGACCGCCGGGCGGCACGGCGAGCTCACCGGCGAGCTGCAGGCCATGATCACCGAGCACCCGCTGCGCGAACGGCTGGCCGCGCAGCTGATGATCGCGCTGCACCGGGCCGGCCAGCAGGGCAGCGCGCTGGAGGTCTACCGGCGGCTGCGGACCACGCTGATCGAGGAACTCGGCGTCGAGCCCGGCGCGGAGGCCCGCCGGGTGCACGCGGCCGTCCTGCGCGGCGAGGACCCGGTGCCGCGGCTGCCGCCCGCCGTGTGGCCGGTGTGCCAGCTTCCGCCGGACATCGGGGACTTCACCGGCCGCGACACCGAGCTGGCGGAGCTGACCGGTGTGCTCGGATCCGGCATCGGCGTCCCGGTCGCGGTGCTCAGCGGCGAGCCGGGAGCGGGCAAGAGCACCCTCGCCGTGCGGGCCGCGCATCGGCTGCGCGCGCGGTTCCCGGACGGCCAGCTGTACGTACCGCTGGCGGGGCGGGACATCGGGGAGGTGCTGGCCGACCTGCTGCGTGCGCTGGGCGTCCCCGGCCCGGCGGTGCCGGACGACGTCCGGGCGCGCGCGGCGGTGTTCCGCGGCCGGCTCACCGATCGGCGGGTGCTGGTGGTGCTCGACGACGCCGTCGACCCTGAGCACGTCCGCACGCTATTGCCGGGCACGCCGGGTTGCGCGGTGCTCGTCACGAGCCGGCGGCGGCTGAGCGGGCTGGCCGGCGCCCACCGGCTGCCCCTCGGCCCCCTGTCCGGCGCGGACGCCGCCGAGCTGCTGCACCACCTGGCCGGGGCGCGGGTGAACCGGGAGCGTGCCGAGGCCGAGCGGATCATCACCGCGTGCGCGCGGCTGCCGCTGGCGCTGCGGATCGCGGGCAGCAGGCTGGCCATCCGCCCGCACCTGCGGCTCGGCGAGCTGGCCGGCCGGCTGGAGGACGAGGTCCGCAGGCTCGACGAGCTGACCGTGAGCGATCTCGCCGTCCGGAGCAGCATCGCGCTGAGCTACGAGGCTTTGCGGCCGCCCGCGCAGCGAGCGTTCCGGCTGCTCGGGCGCTGCCGCCTCGCCGACCTGCCGGCGTGGGCGGTCACCACCCTGGTCGACGACCCGGATGAGGCCGTCGAAGAGCTCGTCGAGGCAAGCCTGCTGGAGGCGCGCGGAGCGGACCAGACGGGCGAGGGTCGTTACCGGATGCACGACCTCGTCCGGCTGTACGCGGCGGAGCTCGACGACCCGGCGCCCAGCGAAGGTCTCCGCACGGTCCTGGCGGCCACGCTCGCGCTCGCCGACGAGGCGGCGGCCCGGTTGCCGCGCACGGTGCCGATGCCGCCCCCGGCTCCCGGGCCGCCCGCACAGCCGTTGCCGGATTCGCTGGTGGAGCGGCTGCTGGCGCGTCCGGACGACTGGTTCGCCGCCGAGCGCGCGAACCTGGTGCTGCTGATCGGCACGCTCGGCCCGCGGGACGCCCTGCTGCTGCTCGACCGCCTCGGCGTCTACCTGTACCTGCACGGCCAGTACGCCGACATGCGCGCGGCGTACGAGTCGGTGTCGGCCGCGGATCCCCCGCTGGCAACGGTGGCGGAGGCGACGCTGACCCTGCTGCGGCACGCGCGCGGCGAGTACGAGGAGGCGGCGGTCCGTTACCGGGCGTGCGCCAAGGAGCTGGAGTCCGCGGGCGATCGCCGCACGCACGCATGGGTGTCGGCGAACCTGGCGCACTGCTTGATCGGCTTGGGCCGCGCGGAGGAGGCCCTGGAGACGGCGGCCCACGCCCACGAACTGTTCACAGTGGACGGTACCGCGGCCGAACTCGGCTGGGTCCGGGCGGCGGAGTCGGCGGCGTTGCTGCGGCTGGGCCGGATTTCCGACGCCCACGAGGTCGACCGAGCGGCACTGGCGGCGGCTCGTTCGTCCGGCGACGCCCGGGTGATCGGCGAGGCCCTGCACGGGTTCGCGTGGTCATCGCTGCTGACGGGCGACGACGCGGGCGCGCTGGCGGCAATCGCGGAGTCGGTGGAGCTGCTGCGCGGAACGATGGCGCGTTCGGCACTGGCGAAGTCGTTGCGCACACACGGCGCAATCTCGGCGGCAACCGGACTGCGGGACAACGCAACGGCGGCGTTCGAGGAGGCCCGCGAGCTGGCACGAGAGCTGGACGAGAGGCCGAGAGAGCTGTCGTGCACCCGAGCCCTGGCGGCGGCTTGGATCGGCGAGGGACGGGCGGCGCAGGCGATCCCGGTGCTGCGAGCGTGCTTGGACGAGTTCCGCGAGATGGGCGGAAGGGCGGCAACGGGCCTGACGTGGCTGGTGCTGCACCGGGCGTACTTGGCGACCGGGGATGCACCGGCGGCTGCGGCCGCGGCAACGGAGGCGGCGGAGCTCCTGAACCCCCGCGACGCCAGCGCGGCCGCCTTGAGACGAGCGCTGTTGGCCCTGACCGAGCCGGCTTAGCGGCGCGGCCTGGCTGGACCCGGCCCGCCTTCTCGCCGAGCCGACCTGACGGGCTGCCACGGGCGAGACGGGGTGGTGCTGCCCCCTCACCGCACCACCCGTCTCGCCGCGGCCTGCCGGGGGTGGCCCTCCTGGCGGGCGGCCGCTCCCCTCGACCCCCTGCCGGGTGCCGCCCCCTCGCAGCACCCTCCCAGCCAGGTGGGCCACCGAAGTGGTGCCGCCCCCTCGCGGCACCACCTTCAGCCCACGGACGCCGGGCGTACCCGACCGGCGCCACCCCCAGCGGACCCGGCGGCGCGCATCAGCGCACCAGGGTCCCCCCTTGGTGTTGATCGTGGCGGAGGCCGCCACACGGAACGCACACAGAAAAGGCCAGCCTCGAACTTGGGTCAGTCCTCGCAGGTGCCCGCCGTCGCGCGGAAGAACTGGGCTCGCTCTCCGCCCGTCGCGCGGATCCGGACCGGTGGGTCCGCCGCCGGGAGCCATACCGACTGGCCCCGCCTCAGCTCGACCTTCTCGCCGTCGTCCGCCGTCACCAGCAGGGCTCCCGCCGTGCACAGCAGGATCTGGGGGCCGACGCTGTCGACCGAAATCTCGTCGTCCTGGCCGGCCGGCCACTCCACGCGGGACAGCTCGAACTCCGGTGCGTCCGTGCGGTACACCGCCATCCGGCCACCCACGTCGCCGCACTGGACCGGCATCTCGCCGCACGCGAAATCCACCACGCGCAGGAGCTCCGGGACGTCCACGTGCTTCGGCGTCAGACCACACCTCAGAATGTTGTCCGAGTTCGCCAAGATCTCCACGGCCGTCCCGTGGAGGTACAGGTGCAGGTTGCCCGCCGGCAGGTAGATCGCCTCGCCCGCGCGCAGCGTCAAGCGGTTCAGCAGCAACGCCGCCAGCACGCCGGCGTCGCGCGGGTGGGCCTCGCCCAGCTCCAGGATCGTCCGGCACTCGACCGCGAACTCGCCGTGCTCCTGGACGTGCCGGACGCACGCGTCGAGCACCTCCGGCAGCAGCGAATCCAGCGACGCCTGCGGCAGCGTGATCCACGTCGTGAACAGCGCACGCAGCCCGGACGGGTCCGGCTGGGCCTCCAGCAGCCCGGTGTACTTCGCCAGCCCCGGCGTCTCGATCGCCTTCAGCAGCTTCACCGTCCGGTCCGGCGCCCGGAACCCCGCCAGCGCGTGGAACTCCGTCAGCGCGCAGACCAGCTCCGGCTTCGCCGTCGGATCCGGGTAGTTGCGGTTCGCCGCGTCCCTCGGAATCCCGAGCTGCTCCTCGCGGGCGTGCCCCTCCGCGGCCTGGGCCGCCGACGGATGCGCCTGCATCGACAGCGGCTCCTCCGCCGCGAGGATCTTCAACAGGAACGGGAGCCGCCCGCCCCACCGCTTCGCGCAGCGCTCGCCGAGCTGGGTCACCGGGTCGGCGTCCACCAGCTCGAGCAGGCTCCGCTCGGTCCCGTCGGGGCCGATGACGTGCGACGGGTCACCCGGGTGGGCACCCATCCACAGCTCGGCCTCGGGGTGCGGCGCGGGTACCGGACGGCCCAGCAGCTCGGGGATCGCCGTCCGCGATCCCCAGGCGTAGGGCCGCACCGCATTGCGCAGCAGCTCCACTGTCACCTCAACTCCACTCCTTCGGCACCGGCCACGCCGGTGCTAGGCGGCTCTCACGCCGTCGCGGGCGCGAAGCGACCCGCGCCGCCGATGCTGCCCGCCGCCAGCCCGAGATAGACCGCCGCCAGTTCGAACCGCAGTGCCAGCACCGCGGCCCGCACGATTTCGTCGGCCTCGATCTCCTCGGCCGGCGCGATGACGTCCGCACCCGGCAGCAGATCCTCGGCCTGGTAGCGCGCCGCGTCCGTGGCCGGACCGGTCCGCACCGAGAGCAGCAGCACCCGGGTGGGGATGTCACCAGAGGGATCGTCCGGATCGGCGAAGATGTCACGCTCCGCGCCACCTGATTGCGCTGCCCGCCGCAATGCGGGACGCGCCAGGGCCTGACGATAGTCCTCGACGTCGCACACCGTGGCCGCGTGGGCGGCGAATGCGTGCGCAGCGTGTTCGCCGACGGCGACCGCGACCGGGTCCAGCCCCCACAGCAGGGGCACGCGGTCGGCGACGCGCAGCGCCAGCGCCTTGGCCGGGTTCGCGAACGACTCCCGGGCCAGGTAGTCCTTCTCGGCTTCGAGGTCCAGCTGGTCGGCCAGCACCTGGACGTCGGAGATCAGCAGGCCCAGCGCGTTCGCGGTGAGCAGCCCGGCGGCCAGGCCGCGTGGGAACGCCAGCTCCGGCGGCACCGGGATCCGCGGCGCCAGCAGGATGCCCTTGCCGGCCACGGCGGCCGCCACCGGGCCGTCCGACGGCGCCGAAAGCACCACCGAGGCGCCGTAGCGGGCGGCGCGCTCCAGCGACGCGGCGAGTTCCCGGTCACCCGGGTCGTCGGTGTGCGCGAACACGACGTCGAGCGCGCCGATCCAGCTCGGCACCACCTCGGCGGTGACCACCGGAACCGGGCACGAGGGCGCCAGCAGCGCGGCCAGCAGCCGCGTGAGCGTGCGGCTCACCCCCGGCCGGTCGATCAGCACGACGGCGCGCGGGCGGCCCATGTCGAGCCGCTCGGACAGCTCCAGTTCCGCGGCGAGCTCGGCGGTCGCCCGCACCTGGGCGCCCGCCATCGCGGCAGCCCGGAGCAACCCCGCGCTGTCGGCCTCGGCCAGGCGCGCGGGGTCGTCGAGCAACGAGTCGTCAAGCACTGTCGGCATCGGAATTTCCGCTGTCACCCGGCAGGGTCGCTTCGTCGAGCAGCAGCACCGGAATGCCGTCACGGACCGGGTACACCCGGCCGCACTCCGTGCACGTCAGCGCGTCGGCCTCGGGGTCGTCCGGGGCGCCCGGCCGGAGCGGGGCGTGATCGGGCGACGGGCACGCCAGGATCTCGAGGAGCTGGGCGTCGAGCGTGATGGCCATGGTTCCTCCATACCACGCGAGAAGGTGTGGTGAAGGGCACTTCAAGGACACAGTTCGGCCCCGCGGCCGCCCTTCACCGTGGACGGTCAGTTGCGGATGATCGCGAGTACTTCGTCCACCAGCCCCTGCACGGCTTCGGCGTTCGCGGCCTCGACGTTCAGCCGGAGCAGCGGTTCGGTGTTCGACGGGCGCAGGTTGAACCAGGCGCCGCCCGGCAGCTGCACGGTCAGGCCGTCCAGCTCGTCGATCTCGACGCCGGAGCGGGTGCCGAAGGTGTCCTTGACCGCCATCATCTTCGCGACCTGGTCGTCGACCGTGGAGTTGATCTCCCCCGAGGCCGCGTAGCGGGAGTACGCGCTGGTCAGGTCGCTCAGCGGGCCGGTCTGCTCGCCGAGCGCGGCGAGGACGTGCAGCGCCGCCAGCATGCCGGTGTCGGCGCGCCAGAAGTCGCGGAAGTAGTAGTGCGCGGAGTGCTCGCCGCCGAAGATGGCGCCGGTCTTGGCCATCTCGGCCTTGATGAACGAGTGCCCGACGCGGGTGCGGACCGGCTTGCCGCCGTGCTCGGCGACGATCTCCGGCACGCCCTTGGACGTGATCAGGTTGTGGATGATCGTGCCGCCCGGGTCCTTGGCCAGCTCGCGGACGGCGACCAGCGCGGTGATCGCGCTCGGCGAAACCGGCTCGCCGCGCTCGTCGACGATGAAGCAGCGGTCGGCGTCGCCGTCGAAGGCCACGCCGGCGTCGGCGCCGACCTCGCGGACCTTCGCCTGCAGGTCGACGATGTTCGCCGGGTCGAGCGGGTTGGCCTCGTGGTTCGGGAAGGTGCCGTCGAGCTCGAAGTACATCGGCACGACGTCGATCGGCAGCCCCTCGAACACGGTCGGGACGGTGTGCCCGCCCATGCCGTTCCCGGCGTCGACCACGATCTTCAGCGGCCGGCTGCCGGACAGGTCGACGAGGTTGCGCAGGTAGGCGGCGTAGTCGGCGAGGACGTCCCGCTCGGTGATCGAGCCGCGCTGGCCCTCGAACCCGGGCACGCCCTGCTCGACGGTGTCGCGGATCTCGGCGAGCCCGGTGTCCTGCCCGACCGGCGACGCGCCCGCGCGGCACATCTTGATGCCGTTGTACTTGGCCGGGTTGTGGCTGGCGGTGAACATCGCGCCCGGCATGTTCAGCGAGCCCGAGGCGAAGTACAGCTGGTCGGTGCTGGCCAGCCCGATGCTGACCACGTCGAGGCCCTGCGAGGTGACGCCCTCGGCGAACGCGGCCGCCAGGGCCGGCGAGGAGTCACGCATGTCGTGGCCGATCACCACCGAGGGTGCTTCCGGCTTGATGAGCAGGGCGAACGCGGCGCCGAAGTCGCGGACGAGGTCCGCGTCGAGCTGCTCGCCGACCACGCCGCGAATGTCGTAGGCCTTCACGATGCCCGAAAGGTCTGGCACGCCGTCTCCCCGCGAATAGTCGTCCCGGCGCCCGCTGCGCCGCGCGGAAAGCCTACCGGCGGGGTGAGTGGGTTACGCGTTCAGGCGCGGCCGGGGAGGACGCGCAGGTGGCCGCGGCGCCCGGACGGGCCCTCCGGCTCGGGCGCGGGAGCGGGTTTGTCGGACCGCCCGGCCTCCCGCACGGCCTCGGCCAGCGCGGTCAGTTCGTCGGCCGACGGGTCCGGAGCGGCAAAGGCGCCTTCGTGCCGGACGACTTCCCAGCCCTTGGGGACGGTCAGCCGCAGCGCGTGGGCTTCGCAGAGGTCGTACGAGTGGGGCTCGGAGGCGGTGGCCAGCGGGCCGACGACGGCGGTGGAGTCGCTGTACGCATACGTCAGCGTGGCCACAGCTGGCTCGAGACAGCCAGTACGCGAACACTTCCGTACGCTCCGCACGAAACGAAACGATAGCGCGTCACCGCAAGCCTGGAGGAGCGACACGCGCTGGGACGTGCGGACCGCATAGACTTCGGGCGTGGCGACGGCACGTGATTACCGACAGCGGCGGCGCTCGCGACGGGACCGGCACGGCCGGGGCCTGCGCGGGACGCTGTATCCGGCAACCCTGCCCGCCGCCGCGAGCCGCGCGGAGAGGTTCGACGCACTGGTGCTCGACGCACTGGAGCCGATCGAGGCCCGCTGGCGCCACGAGCTGACGAAGCTGGACGTGGCGGTCGACGACGTACCGGAGATCCGCGAGAACGGCCACTCACCGGCGGATGGGGTGCTCCACGACGGAGCGGTGCCGCTGTCGAGGCTGGTCCCGGCGGGGGTGGACCGGACGGGCTTGCCGACGCGGGCGCGGATCGTGCTGTACCGGCGGCCGCTGGAGGCACGGGCGAAGGACCCGTCGGAGCTGGCCGAGCTGGTGCACGACGTGCTGGTGGAGCAGGTGGCGGGGTACCTCGGGGTGGAGCCGGACGTCATCGAGGGTGAGTAGGCCGCCGGTGCTGCGAACTGACGGCCGGAGGCACAAGCCGGCCACGGCATAACCACGCGCGGACCGGCGGCCGGGAGCGCAATGAGACCAACGACGTCACCAGACCTCCCCCGCCCCTCATCCCAGCCATCCCTTCAGTCGGCGACCGGGTGTGTCAAGGCACGCTTTCCCGCCTTGACACACCCGGGC
>NZ_JBSGJD010000066.1:0-39329 GCF_053605405.1 Amycolatopsis sp. NPDC003861 | reverse complement strand
GGCCCGCAAGCCCGCGTCGTCACCCAGCCTCGCGCTGTGGGTTGCGGGCCCGGCTCAAAGTGATTTCACGGCCTCAGGCGACGGGATGACCACCCAGCTCCTCCGATGACAAGCGCGTTGCGCTTACCTGCGGATCAGTTCCTCCGCCACCCACTTCGCCACTCCCTCGGGGTACGGGCTTCCCAAGCCCAGCACCACATGTTCGAAGCCCGCCTCTGCTGCTTCGGCTATCTTCCCTCGCGTCAGCTCCGGTTGGTTGTACTCCACCGGGAGGAAGATCGATCGCGTTATCTCGGCGGGGTCTCGGCCGATCTCCGTGCAATACCTGTCCAGCAACCGGCTGCGGGCCGCCAGATCCTCGATGTCGCCGCCGCCCGGGATGTTCCACTGGTTTGCGTGCTCGGCTACCACTCTCAGTGTTGCGCTTGCCCGGCCGCCGATCATGATCGGGGGGTGTGGTTTCTGTACCGGCTTCGGGTTTCCGAATGCTCCCGTCAACGATACGTGCTTGCCCGCGAAGTCGAACGGTTCCGGGGATGTCCACAAGCGACGGATCACCGTGCACGCCTCCGCCAGGGCCGCCACCGCGTCGTCCTGGCTGTCGTACGGCAAGCCGTGTGCGTCGTACTCTCGGCGCGCCAGGGGATGGCTTGGCCGGGAGCCCGCGCCGATGCCGAAGTCGAGCCTTCCGCCCGATACTATGTCGACCGTCGTTGCGATCTTGGCCAGCATTGCCGGTGGGCGGAACCTGTTGCTGGTCACCAACAGGCCGATGCGCAACCGCGATGTCCGGGCCGCCAGGGCCGACAGCAGGGTCCAGCCCTCGAAGATCGGGCCGGACGGGTCGCCCGCGATCGGCAGCAGGTGGTCGAACAGCCACGCGTGCTCGATCTCCGGCACCTGGTCCGCTTCGCGCCACACGCGCAGGATCTCGTCGTACCCCACCTGCATCGGTGCGGTCATGATGCCGTACTTCACCGACGCCGCCGCAAGGTCGGGTCCAGCAGGGCCGGCGGGGTGTCGAACTTCTCGTCCGGGGCCAGGTCGACGCCGGGCGCGACGATCGTGTCGAGCTCGTCCAGGACGTCGGCCGGCAGCACGATGTCGGCGGCCGCCAGCTGGGACGTCAAGTGGTCGAGCGTGCGCGGGCCGATCAGTGCGCTCGTCACGCCCGGGTGCGCCGTGACGAAGCCGAGCGCCAGCTGGATCAGGGTGAGGCCGGCCGCGTCGGCCACCTTGACCAGCTTTTCGACGGCGTCGAGCCGGGCGCGGTTGGCCGGGACGTCGAGGTCGAAGCGCTGCGGCAGGACTTTGGCGCGGTTGCCGCTGAGCTCCCGGCCCGCGCGGACCGCGCCCGACAGCCAGCCCGAAGCCAGCGGGCTCCACGCCAGCACACCCATGCCGTACTCCTCGGTCACCGGCAGCACGTGCGCCTCGATGCCGCGCTGCAGGATCGAATAACTCGGCTGCTCGGTGACGTACCGGCCGAGGTGGTGCTCGCGAGCGGCCCACTGCGCCTGGACGATCCGGTAGGCCGGGAACGTCGACGACCCGAAGTACCGGATCTTGCCCGCGCGCTGCAGGTCCGTCAGCGCGGAAAGCGCTTCCTCGTCGCTGGTCGCCGGGTCCCAGCGGTGGATCTGGTAGAGGTCGACGTGGTCGACGCCGAGGCGGCGCAGGCTGTTGTCGAGCGCGGTGACCAGCCAGCGGCGCGAATTGCCGCGGTGGTTGCGCTCCTCGCCGATCGGCATGGTCGCCTTCGTGGCCAGCACGAGGTCGTCGCGGCGGCCGGCGATCGCCTTGCCGACCATCGTCTCCGACTCGCCCTCGCCGTAGAAGTCGGCGGTGTCGACCAGGTTGACGCCCGCCTCGAGGGCGGCGTCGACGATGGCGGTGGCGTCGTCCTGGGTCGTGTTCCCGATGGGGCCGAAGTTCATCGCGCCGAGCGCGAGGGTGCTGACCTGGACACCGGTGCGGCCCAAGGTGCGGTACTGCATGAGAGAGGCCTCCGTGGCAAGATGGAGCAAACGGAACGTTGCTCCGCTAACGATACGGAACACTGCTCCGCTTAGCAAGGAGGATCGGTGGACAAGCCCAAGCGCGCGGACGCCCGGCGCAACGAGAAGGCGTTGCTCGACGCCGCGGCCGCGGTCTTCGTCGCCTCCGGCGTCGACGCGCCGGTCCGCGACATCGCGGCGAAGGCCGGCGTCGGGATGGGCACCATCTACCGGCACTTCCCGACCCGCGCGGACCTGATCATCGCCGTCTTCCGGCACCAGGTGGACGCCTGCACGGAGGCGGCGCCGGCCCTGCTGGCTTCGTGCGAGTCGCCGTACACCGCGCTGACGCGGTGGATCGACCTGTTCGTCGACTTCCTGGTGACCAAGCACGGCCTCGCCGGGGTGCTCCAATCCGACAACACCGGCTTCGAGGCGTTGCACGCGTACTTCCTGGACCGGCTGGTGCCGGCGTGCGGCGAGCTGCTCGACGCGGCGACCGCCGCTGGCGAAGTGCGGGCCGAGGTGGCGCCCCTCGACCTCATGCGCGGGGTCGGCAACCTCTGCATCGGCGCGGACGACCCCCGCTACGACGCGCGGGGGATGGTGAAGCTGCTTGTCGCCGGGCTGCGGTGCGAGACCATGGGCGCATGACGGCGTGGCGAGAGTTCGAAGCGGCGGAGCCGGAGTTCGCGGCGCGGGTGCGGGCGTTGTTCGACGCGCACAAGCACAAGACGATCGCGACCCTGCGGGCGGACGGCTCACCGCGGATCTCGGGGATCGAAACGGTCTTCGAGGACGGTGAGCTGGCCTTCGGGTCGATGCCGAACGCGCGCAAGGGCGCGGACCTGCGGCGGGACCCGCGGTTCGCACTGCACAGCGCGACGGTCGACCCGGTCGAGGGCGAAGAAGCGCGGTGGCCGGGCGAGGCCAAGATCGCCGGGCGGGTGCGCACCGAGGACGGCGAGCGGTTCGTGGCCGACGTCGCCGAGGTCGTGCACACCCACCTGAACGAGGCGGCGACGCTGCTGGTCGTCGAGTGGTGGACGCCGGGCGGCGGCCTGCGCAAGGTCGAGCGCGAATAACTCCGGTTCGGGCGATCGGTGTCGTGTTGTCTCCGGCAATTAAGTCAACTGCTTGACTTAACACAAGATCGTCGCCATCCTCGGGACAGGGGACATTCACCAACGAGAGGCCCGTCATGACGCCAAGCCACCCCGAATCGCTGCCGCGGTTCCCGTTCGAGGCCGCCACCGCGCTGGAGCCGCCCGCCGAGTGGGCCGAGTTCCGCGAGAAGTGCCCGGTCGCGCGCGTCGCGCTGGCCAGCGGGGACGAAGCCGCCCTGATCACCCGCTACGCCGACGTCAAGACCGTCCTGTCCGACCCGCGGTTCACCCGGCCGACGCCGGGGGACAACGCCGCCCGCGTCGCGGACACCGAGTCGGGCGGGGTGTTCAACAGCGAGATGGCGTCGGTGCTGCCGCAGCACGGCGAGGACCACCTGACGTGGCGCCGCACGATCGGGAAGTGGTTCACCGCCAAGCGGATGAACGCGCTGCGGCCGGGCATGGCGGCGATGGCCGGGCAGCTGATCGACGAGATGGTCGCCAAGGGCGCGCCCGGCGACCTCAAGGCGGGCCTCGCCTTCCCGCTGCCGGTCTGGGTCATCTGCGACATGCTCGGCGTGCCGGACACCGACCGCGACCGGTTCGCCCACTGGTCCGACGTCATGCTCAGCATGACCCGCTACACCCAGGCGGAGTTCGACGCGGCGCAGGCGGAGTTCGGCCGGTACATGGGCGGGCACCTCGCCGCCAAGCGGGCCGAACCGGGAGACGACATCCTCAGCGCGCTGATCGCCGACGCTCCCGGCTGGTCCGACGCGAAACTGGCCGCCACCGGCATCGGCCTGCTCATCGCCGGCCACGAAACCACCGCGAACATGATCGCCAAGATGACGGCGATGCTGCTGGCCGACCGCCGCCGCTGGGAGCAGCTGCTGGCCGATCCGTCGCTGGTGCGCACGGCGGTCGAGGAGGCGCTGCGGGCGGACGCCAATGCGGGAGTCGGCATGCAGCGTTACCTCACCGAGGACTTCGAGGTCGGCGGCACCGTGCTGCCGGCGGGCACCACCGCGATGTGCAGCATGGCCGCGGCCAACCGGGACGAAGGCGCCTTCGAGAACGCCGCCGAACTCGACCTGACCCGCAGCCCGAACCCGCACCTGGCCTTCGGCGCCGGTGCGCACGCGTGCCTCGGGCAGCCGCTGGCCCGCACCGAACTGCAGGTCGTGCTGGAAGTGCTGCTGCGCAAGCTGCCGAACCTCGAGCTCGCGGTCCCGGCGGACGAGCTGCGCCGCGTCGAGGGGCTCGCCGTCGGCGGGCTGCGGGAACTGCCCGTCCGCTGGTGACGGCGGCGCGCGGGCCCGGCCGGGGCTGCGCGGCCGCGCCAGGGGTGACCGCGGCGGGCCGGGCCGGACGCGCTCGGGCGACACGGGAGCGGATCTTGGTCGCCGCGGAACGTCTCTGCGCCGAGCACGGCGTCCTGGCCGTGTCCAACCGGCAGATCGGCGAGGCGGCCGGGCAGGGGAACAACACCGCCGTGGGCTACCACTTCGGCACCCGGGCCGAGCTGGTGCGGGCCATCGTCCGCAAGCACACCGGGCCGGTCGAGCGGCTGCGTGGCCGCCGGCTGGACCGCGGCCAGGACGGACTGCGGGACTGGCTCGCGTGCCTGGTGCACCCGACGACCGAGCACCTGGCCGAGCTGGGCACGCCGACCTGGTTCGCCCGGTTCGCCGCCCAGGTGATGACCGAGCCGTCGCTGCGCGCGGTCATCATCGAGGAGACCCTGACGTCCCCGTCGCTGGCGCGGACCCTCACGGGCCTCTACCGCTGCCTGCCTGGACTGCCCGCCGAAGTCCGCGCCGAACGCAACGACGTCACCCGCCTCGTGCTGATGCACGCGATGGCCGAGCGCGAACGCGCCCTCGCCGATGGCACGGGCACCCCGAGGGCCGGCTGGCGCGACACCGCCGCCGCCCTCACCGACGTACTGGCCGGGCTGTGGCTCGCGCCGGTCACGAAGTAACCGCGAGGAAGGGATAAGCCATGAAGGTCAGCGTGGACGAGGCCAAGTGCTGCGGCGCCGGCACCTGCGTCATGCTCGCCCCGGACGTGTTCGACCAGCGCGACGACGACGGCATCGTCGTCCTGCTCGACGAGCACCCCGCCGAGGCGCTGCACGCGACCGTCCGCGAGGCGGCGAGCGTGTGCCCGGGGGTCGCGATCTCGGTCAGCGAGGAGGGATGATCGGCGACGTCCTGGTCGTCGGCGCCTCGGCCGCTGGGCTCGCGACCGTGGAAGCCCTGCGCCGCAAGGGGTACGCGGGCCGCGTGACCGTGCTGGGCGCCGAAGCGCACCTGCCCTACGACCGGCCGCCGCTGTCCAAGCAGGTCCTCGGCGGGAGCTGGACACCCGAGCAGACTCGGCTGCGAGCATCGGACGCACTGTCCGCATTGGACGCCGAGTTCGTGCTCGGCGACGCCGCGGTGCGGCTGGACGCCGGGGCGCGGACCGTCCACAGCGCGGCCGGGCGGACCCTGACCGCCGACGCGGTCGTGCTCGCCACCGGGCTGCGGCCGCGCACCCTGCCCGGGCAGGACGGCCTGGCCGGCGTCCACGTGCTGCGCACCCTCGACGACACCCTGGCCCTGCGTGCGGACCTGGCGCCGGACAAGCGGGTGGTGGTCGTCGGCGACGGCGTGCTCGGTGCGGAGATCGCCGCGACCGTGTGCGCGGCGGGCCTGCCGGTCACCCTCGCCGGCCCCCAGTCCGCGCCGCTGGCCTACCAGTTCGGCCCCCTCGCCGCGGGTTTGCTCGCCGAACTGCACTCCGCTCGTGGCGTCGAGCTGCGGCTCGGCTCGGCGGTCACCGGGCTCGCCGCGGAAGACGGCCGGGTGACCGGAGTGCGGCTGGCGACCGGAGAGGTGCTCCCCGCCGACGTCGTCGTGGTCGCCTTCGGAGCCGCGCCGGCGACGGAATGGCTGGCGGGCAGCGGGGTGCTGTGCGACAACGGCGTGGTGTGCGACTCCCGCTGCCGGGCGGCGGAGGGGATCTACGCGGCCGGTGACGTCGCCCGCTGGCACCACGAAGGGCTCGATGCGGTGCTGCGGCTGGAAAACCGGACCAACGCCACCGAACAGGCGGTCGCGGTCGCGGGGAACATCCTCGGCGAGGACCGCCCGTACACGCCGGTGCCGTACTTCTGGACCACCCAGTTCGACGCCCGGATCCACGTCCACGGAACGCTGTTCGCGGACGCCGAAGTGTCCGTTGTGGAGGGTGACCCGGCTGCGGGGCGGTTCGTGGCGGAGTACCGGCGTGGCGGGGGCGTCACCGGGGTGCTCGGCTGGAACATGCCCAAGCAGGCCCGGCTGCGGCGCCAGGACATCGCCGGGGCGGCCCTCGCCGGGAGAGCCTGAAACCTCGATCCGCCGGGCAGCCGCACGGCGCCTGGGCTGGAGGGTCACTCGACTGTGACGGATTTCGCCAGGTTGCGCGGCTTGTCGATGTCGTAGCCCAGAGTCAGCGCCGCGTGGTAGGCGAGCAGCTGCAGCGGGATGGTCAGCAGGATCGGGTCGAGCTCCGGCTCGGTCTTGGGCACCACGATCCGCGGGACGTCGAGTTCGCCGAAGTCGACGTCCGCGTGGGTCACCGCCAGGACCGCGCCGCCACGGGCCTTGATCTGCTGGACCGCGGCCAGGTTGCGCTCGGTCAGCTCGTCCGACGGCACGACGGCGACCGTCGGGAGGGCTTCGTCGATCAGGGCCAGCGGGCCGTGCTTGAGCTCGGAGGTCTGGTACGCCTCGGCGTGCCGGTAGGAGATCTCCTTGAACTTCTGCGCGCCCTCGCGGGCCACCGGGTACCCGCGGACGCGGCCGACGAAGAACAGGCTCTTCGCGGCGGCGACGGTCTTCGCGTGCTCGGCGATCTCCGGCTCGAAGTCCAGGATGGACTTGATCTGGCCCGGCAGCGCGCGGACGGCGTCGATGATCCGCTGACCGTCCGCATTGGACAGATCGCGCACCCGGCCGAGCGCCAGCGCGATCAGGGCGAACCCGACGGCCATGTTGGTCAGCGCCTTGGTCGAGGCGACTGCGATCTCCGGGCCGGCGTGCAGGTAGACGCCGCCTTCGCAGGCGCGGGCGATGGTCGAGCCGACCACGTTGACCAGGCCGACGACCCGGCCGCCCTTGCGCTTGATCTCCTCGACGGCGAAAGCGGTGTCGATCGTCTCCCCGGACTGGCTGACCGCGATGTAGAGCGTGTCGGCCTCGATGATCGGGTTGCGGTAGCGGAATTCCGACGCGGCTTCGGCGTCGGCCGGGATCCGGGCGAGTTCCTCGATCATCGTCGCGCCGATCTGGCCGACGTAGTAGGCGGAGCCGCAGCCGAGGATCTTCACGCGGGCGAACCCGCGCAGCTCCCGCGGCGTCAGGTTGAGCCCGTCCAGGCGGGCGACGCCGAACCGGTCGTCGAGGCGGCCGCGGATGATCCGCTCGACGGACTCGGGCTGCTCCTGGATCTCCTTGGCCATGTAGTGCGGGTAGCCGCCCAGGTCGAGGTCCTCGGCGTCGATGTCGATCTCGGTGGTGGGCTTGGTGGTGTCGCTCTCGTCGACGGTGAAGGTGCGGTAGCCGGTGGCGAAGACGGTCGCGAACTCGCCGTCGTCGAGGTGCGCGACCTGCGAGGTGTGCCGGACCAGCGCGGCGAGGTCGCTGGCGACGAACATCTCGCGCTCGCCGACGCCGATGATCAGCGGCGAGCCGTTGCGCGCGATGACCAACCGGTCCGGGTGCGCGCTGTCGGTGACGGCGATCGCGTACGTGCCGGTGATCCGGGAGACCGCCTCGACGACGGCGTCTTCGAGGGTTTCGGCGGCCGAGCGCGCGATCAGGTGGGCGAGGACCTCGGTGTCGGTTTCGGACGCGAGGGTGACGCCGGCGTCGGCGAGCTGGGCGCGGAGGGTGTCGGCGTTGTCGATGATGCCGTTGTGGACGACGCAGATCCGGCCGTCTTCGGAGGTGTGCGGGTGCGCGTTGGCCTCCGACGCGGGCCCGTGCGTGGCCCAGCGCGTGTGCCCGATGCCGGCCTTGCCGGTGAGCCGCTTGGGCAGCGCGGCGGCGAGGTTGCGCACCCGCCCGACGACCCGGTGGACCTGGGCGGCGCCCTTCGCGCCGAGGACGGCGATGCCCGCCGAGTCGTAGCCGCGGTACTCGAGCCGGGTCAGGCCTTCGAGCAGGATGGGGGCGGCGTTCTGGCCGCCGATGTAACCGACGATCCCGCACATGGGGAGACCTCTTCCTAGCCGTAGACGATGCGGCGCAGCTGCCGCTCGGAGAGAACGGGCGCGGCCACCAGCCGCCCGCGGAGCTCGCCGGCGATCAGGGGGAAGATCTCGGGGTTCTTCCGGCCCTGGGCCTGCAGCTCGGCGTGCCGGCGGCGCACGTAGTCCTCGGTGGGCGTCCGGTAGAAGGCCAGGACGTCGTCGACGACCCGGGCGGCGACCCCGGGCGGCAGCCCGGTGGACGCGGCCACGCGCTCGACGATGTCGGTGTCCTCCACGCGGGTCATCATGCCTCTTCGGGTCGCGAACCCCAAATTCCTGCCCGAAATCGGGCAAGTTCTGCATGGTTGGACAGTTTCCGCGCCTCCGGGCGAGGGCGGGGGGACGTGCGACAAGACGAGGTCACGACGGAGTCGCGCCCGCACGTCTCGGTGTACCTCCTGCGCTGAGCGCCGGCTCCGCTTCGACCAGCGGAAGGCGCACGCTCGCGTGCGGGATGACCCCCAGCTCGGCCAGCGCGGCCTTGGCGTTCGCCGCGCCCGTGCCGGACCGCATGAGCCGGTCCGTCAGCGGGATCAGCGCGGCGTGGAGCGCGCGCGCCGTCCCTAGGTCGCCGTCGCGGACGGCGCGGATGAGGTCGGCGGTGCGCTCGGCCGCCACGTTGGCCACGACGCTGACCAGGCCCGCGGCGCCGCACGCCAGGTACGGCAGGTTGAGCTCGTCGATGCCGCAGTAGTACGCCAGCGACGTCCGGCCCATCACTGTCATCGCCTCGAACAGGTCGCCCTTCGCGTCCTTGACCGCCCGGATCCGCGGGTGGCCGGCCAGCTCGATCAACGTCGCCGCCGCCATCGCGACGCCGGTGCGCGCGGGAACGTCGTAGAGCATCACCGGCAGCTCGGTGGCGTCCGCGACGGCCAGGCAGTGGGCGACCACGCCGGCCTGCGTCGGCCGGGAGTAGTAGGGGCAGACGAGCAGCAGCGCGTCGGCGCCCGCCGCCTCGGCCTCGCGGGCCCGGCGGACGCTCGAGGCCGTGTCGTGGGTGCCGACGCCGGCGATCACGCGCGCCCGGTTCGCCACCTGCGCGACCACGGCCCGGACGAGGCCGGCGGACTCGGCGGCGGAGAGGGCCGGGGACTCGCCGGTGGTCCCGCCGACGACGAGGCCGTCGCACCCGGTGGCCAGCAGGTGCTCGACGAGCCGGGTCAGGCCGGGCGCACTGAGCGCGCCGCCGGGCTCCATGGGGGTCACCATCGCGACGAGGTTGGTGCCGAATTCGGTCATGGTCCGACCGTGCCGGGCAGGACTGCTGCGGTCCAGCGATGCTTTTTTGCCGATATTGCGTAGCGTGGCTTCATGATCGAGGTGGGTGCACTGCGGGCGTTGCGGTCGGTGGCGGCGCTCGGGACGCTGGCGCGGGCGGCCGAGGAGCTGGGGTTCACGGCGTCGGCCGTCTCGCAGCAGATCAAGCGGCTGGAACGGCAGGTCGGCGTCCCGGTGCTGGCGCCGGCGGGCCGCGGGGTGGTGCTGACCCGGCGGGCCAGGCGATCGTCGACTCGGCGCCGGAGGTGTTCCAGGCCCTGGAGCGCTGCGCCGAAGCCGCCCAATCGGTAGCGGAAGGCGCCCCGCGGGGCACGCTCCGGGTGGTCGCCTTTTCGACGGCGATCCGCGGCCTGCTGGCGCCCCTGATGCCGCGGCTGGCGTTCCCGGAACTGCGCGTGGAGATCACGGAGCAGGACCCGGATGAGGCGTTGCGCAGCGTCCTCGCGGGAACCGCCGAGCTGGCCCTGGTCCACGACGCCGACGGGTTGCTGCCCACGCCGTTGCCGCCGGCGCTGGCCCAGCGGTGGGTGCACACGGACGTCGGCGACGTGGTGGTGAGCCGCACGCACCCGCTGGCGGAGGCCGGCGCGCCCCTGGACGAGGTTTCGCTGGCCGGGCACGCGTGGGTGACCAGTCCGCCGGGAACCGTGTGCCACCAGTGGTTCCGGCGGTTGTTCGCGGAGGAGCCCGACGTGCGGCACCGGGTCGACGACTTCGCGACGCAGCTGTCGCTGGTGGCTTCGGGGCAGGTGGTGGCGCTGGTCCCGAGGCTGGCTCGGCCGCCGCTGGGGGATCGCTTGCTCGCGCTCCCGCTTCGGCGGCCGCCGAAGCGAGAGGTGCACGCGGTGTGGCGGCGGAGCGCGGAGGCCAGCCCGGCCATCCGGGCGGTGCTGGCCGAGCTGGATCCGGCCGCGCGTCTCGAGAGCGGGGCTTCGGCCGGCGCTAGGGTCGGGGTATAACGGGAGCCGCTCGCGAGGAGGGCGCTGTGCCGGTCGCCGCCGCGATCGCCTTCACCTGGCTGGGGATGGTGCTGGCGATTTCGTTCCTGGAAGCGCCGTTGAAGTTCCGCGCCCCCGGTGTCACGCTCCCGCTCGGGCTGGGCATCGGCCGGGTCGTGTTCGCCGCGCTGAACCGGGTCGAGGTCCTGTTCGCGCTGGGGCTCGCCGGGTGCCTCGGGCTCGGGCCGCGGACCACGACGGCGGTGGTCCTCGGCGCCACGGTGGTGCTCGTGCTGCTCGTCCAGCTGGTGGCCGTCCGGCCCGCGCTGACCCGTCGCTCGGATCGGGTGCTGGCCGGGGAAACCGGGCCGCGCAGTCACGCGCACTTCGGCTACATCGGGCTCGAGGTGCTGAAGGTCGCGGGCCTGCTCGCCTTCGGGATCGTCAATCTTTGAAGGCGTCTTCGGCGCTCGGGTAGGTCGGGAAGAAGTCGCCGAGGCCGATCAGCCCGAAGGTCCGGCTCAGCCGGTCCGGAACCGCCGCCAGCGCGACGCCCGCCCCGGCCGCCTCGGCGACGTTGCGGGCCGCGATCAGCGCGGAAATGCCGCTGGAGTCGCAGAACGTCACCCCGGCCAGGTCCACCACCAGCAGCTGACCGGGCCCCAGGGCGAGCGCGGCCACCCCGGCGCGGAGGCGGGGCGCGGTCGCCACGTCGAGTTCGCCCTCGACGGTGACCACCGCCCCGGCCCCGGTGGTGCGGGTCGCGACGGAGAACGGGATGCCGGTCACGCGGAATCGCCTCCGGGAAGCGGGATGCTCAGCGCCAGCAGCGCCGTGTCGTCCTCGACGCCGTCGCCGAAGCCGGCGAGCAGGCCGGTCACCGCCGTGATCACCGCCGGTGCCGTCGTGGGCGCGAGGCCGGTCAGGTGCTCCTGCAACTGCTCTTCGCTGTAGCGGACGCGCCCCTGCGTGCGGGCTTCGGTCAGGCCGTCGGTGTAGAGCAGCAGAGTGTCGCCCGGGTTCAGGAAGACGTCCTCGGTGGCGAAGCGCGCCCGGGGCAGCGCGCCCACCAGCTGGCCGCCCGGGACCGGCAGGAACGCGGAGGTGCCGTCGGCGCGGATCAGCAGCGCCGGCGGGTGGCCGCCGGTGGCCAGGGTGACCGCCGCGCCGTCCGCCCCGGGCCGGATGCGGCCCTGGATGACGGTGCAGTAGCGCGGATCGGCGCCGCGGTACTCGTGGTGCAGCACGGTGTTGAGGCGGTCGAGCACGGTGGCCGGCTCGGGATCGTGCACCGCGGCGGCCCGCAGGGTGTAGCGCGCCAGCGACGTCACCACGGCCGCGGCGGCGCCCTTCCCGGACACGTCGCCGAGGAAGAACCCCCACGTGTCCTCGGTGAGCGGGAACAGGTCGTAGAAGTCGCCGCCGACCTCGTCGGCCGACGCCGGGTGGTAGTAGGCCGCGACCTGCACGCCGGGCACCTCGGCCAGCGTGGGCGGCAACAGAGTCTGCTGCAGCGTCCGCGCGAGCCGCTGCACCCGGTCGCGTTCGCGCTCGGCTGCTTCGCGGGCCCTCAGGAGTTCCTGTTCGTAGGCCCGCCGGTCACGGGCGTCGAAGATCGTGGTGCGGATCAGCTGCGCCTGCCCGTCGGTGCCGGTCTTGACCGTCGAGGTCACCAGCACCGGCAGCCGGCTCCCGTCGGCGGTCTTCAACTCAAACGCGACGCCGCCGAGCTCGCCCTGCATGCGCAGGAGCGGCGCGAAGTGCGTCTCGTGGTAGATCCGGCCGCCGACGGTGAGCAGATCGGCGAACCGGCGCCGGCCGACGACGTCGTCGCGCTCGTAGCCGAGCCAGCCGAGCAGAGTGGTGTTGATCTTCGCGATGGTGCCGTCGAGCAGCGTCGAAAGGTACCCGCAGGGGGCGTGCTCGTAGAGGTCTTCCGCGCTGTCCTCCAGCAGGGCCGAGAATTCCGGGGCCGCGCTCTCCCGACCACCCGGACCAGGGTGGTCTTCGCACATCACGGCCCGCTCACGAACGCCGTGATCGCGGCGGCCGTCGCCTCCGGCGCGCTGAGCTGCGGGCAGTGCCCGGTGGCGGCGAGCGTCACCAGGGTGCTGCCGTCGATCTGCTCGTGGGTGAACCGCCCCACCGCGGGCGGCGCGATGGCGTCGTTCTCGCACTCGAGGATCAGCGTGGGCACGGAAACCTTCGCCAGATCGGCCCGGTTGTCGGAGAGGAAGGTGACCCGGGCGAAGACGCGCGCGATCGCGGGATCGGTGCGGCAGAAGCTGTTCGTCAGCTCCTCGCCCAGCTCGGGGCGGTCCGGGTTGCCCATGATGACCGGCGCCATGGTCGCCGACCAGCCCAGGTAGTTCGACTCGAGCGACTCGAGCAGTTCGTCGATGTCGGCCCGGCTGAACCCGCCGTGGTAGTCGCCGTCGTCGAGGTAGCAGGGCGACGGCGTGAGCAGCACGAGCTTCGCGACCCGGTCCGGTTCCCGGTTGCCGGCCAGCACGGCGATCATCGCGCTGACCGAGTGGCCCACGAGAACGACGTCCCGCAGGTCGAGCTCGTGGCAGATGGCGAGGACGTCGTCGGCGTAGCCGTCGAGGCTGCCGTAGCGCTCGGGGGTCCAGGCGGAGAGGTCGGAGCGGCCGGCGCCGGTGTGGTCGAAGAGAACGACCCGGTACCGCTGCGCGAGGGCCGGGACGACGAGCCGCCAGAGGTTCTGATCACAGCCGAAGCCGTGCGCGAGCACCAGGGTGGGGCCGTCGTCCGGGCCGGTGACGGTCACGTTGTTCCTGGCGCGCATGCTCACCGCGCACATCCTGCCACCGACCCCGCGGCCCTGCGTACTGAGCAACGCAACCGCGGTCAGCGGCGCCGCTGGGCGAAGCCGTCGAGCAGGCAGTCCAGGCCGAGCTCGAAGCGGCCGTCCGCCGTCAGGTCCGGCATGTCCGCCAGCCACGTCGCGAGCGAGTCGTCGGCCATCTCGGGTGCGTACGCCTGCAGGTCCTCCGTCGAGCCGATGCCGAAACTTTCGAGCAGCACCAGCTCCCGGCTGACGCTCATCGCCGTTCCCGTCACGTAGTTGTCCAGCAGCGACGCATACGCGACAGCGGGGGACAGGCCGGCGCCGTCGAGCACCGACAGCAGGAACGCCGCCCGCCGCAGGGTGTGCGGGCCGAACGGGGGCCGGCCGTCCACCAGTTCGGCGTACCAGCGGTGCCGGCCGATCACCGCCCACAGGCTGAGCGCGAGCCCGCGCAGGTCGGCGCGCCAGTCGCCGCTGGGGGCGGCCGGCACCGCGACCTCGGCCGACACCGCGTCGAGCATCAGGTCGACCAGGCCGTCCTTGTTCAGCACGTACCGGTACAGCGACATCGGCGTCGACACGCCCAGCGCGTCGGCCACCGTCCGCATGGTCAGCGCGGCGACCCCGCCGGCGTCGGCGACCTCGATCGCCGTGCGCACCACCGCAGCGCGGGTGAGCGCGTTCTTCCGGCCCGGCGGCTCCGGGTGGTGCCAGATCAGCTGTGGCATGTCCGGAATATACAGCGTACATTCAAGTGTACGACGTACATTCCGAAGGGGGACGGATGCAGCTCAAGGGAATCAACTACGACACCGGCTTCGGCGGCGCGGTCGGCGACCGGTCGCGCCGGGACTTCGAGCCCGCGGTCGTGCGGCGGGAGCTGGAGATCATCGCGACCGACCTGCACTGCGACACCGTCCGGATCAGCGGCGACGATCCGAGCCGTCTCGCCCTCGCCGCGCACGCCGCGGTCGACGCCGGGCTGCGCGTGTGGTTTTCGCCGTTCCCGATGGACCTCACGCCGCCGCAGCTGACGCCCTACTTCGCGGAGTGCGCCCGGCGGGCGGAGGAGATCCGGGCGCGGGACCCGGAGACCGTGCTCGTGCTTGGCTGCGAGATGTCGTTGTTCTGCACCGGTTTCGTGCCCGGCGTCGTCCTCATGGAACGCCTGCGCAACGCCGCGGACCCCGCCGCCTGGGCCGGGTTCGAGCACGAGTGGGACTTCGGCGCGATGCTGCGTGACCTCGGCAAGACCGCGCGGGAGCACTTCGGCGGCCAGGTCACCTACGCCGCCGGGGATTGGGAGGAGATCGACTGGACCGCGTTCGACTTCGCGGCCGTCAACCTGTACCGCTCGGCCGCCAACGCCGACGACTTCGCCCGGCACGTGCGGGGCCACCTGAGTCACGGGACGCCGCTGGTCGTCACGGAATTCGGCTGCTGCACCCACCGCGGCGCCGCCGACGCGGGCGGTACCGGGTGGACGATCGTCGACTTCGAGAGCGAGCCGCGCGTGCTGAACGGCGACTATGTCCGCGACGAGCCCGGGCAGGCGGCGTACTTCACCGAGCTGATGGACGTCTTCGAGGCCGAAGGGGTGCACGGCGCGTTCTGGTTCACCTTCGCCGGCTACGAATGCCCGTCCGATCCGGACCCCCGGCGCGATCTCGACCTGGCGAGCTACGGTGCCGTCAAAGTCCTCAATGGACAGAGCGGAACGACGTATCCGGGGCTCGGCTGGGAACCGAAGGAGGTCTTCCGCGCCATCGCGGCCCGGTTCAGCCGCTGAGCGCGTCTTCCCGGGTGGTGGTGACGGCCAGGGCCTCGTGCAGGCCGGTCAGCCGGAGGGTGCGGCTGACGACGCCGTCCCCGGGCGCGACGACCCGGAGCCGGGTGGTGGTGCCGGCCGCGTGGCGCGCTTCGAGCAGCACGGTGATGCCGATGGACGCCAGGAAGGACACTTCGGACAGGTCGATCACCAGCAGGTCCGGCGCGCCGGCGAGCGCGGTGGTGACGCCGTCGCCGAGGAGGGGCGCGCTGAGCAGGTCGACCTCGCCCGCGACCGCGAGCACGACCGCGCTGCCGGCGTCGTGGGCCGTCACGCGCAGGAGGTCCTGGGGGCGGACGCGGTTGCCGTCAGCGGTCACGATCACCCCTGGTCTGCATGTGTGGATCCCTTCTTCCGGTTCACTCCGGGTAGGTGATACCCCGGGTGTCCGACGACGAAACATCCGGCAACTACCCGAACGGAGTCACCGCGTGGTGGAGCCGCCGAGCGGCATCGCGGGCAGGCCGAGCTTGCGGTGGTCCCACGAGCGCGTCCGTTCGACGTCGAGACGGACGGCGACCCGCTTGGTGAGCATGAACTCGACCATCGGCCGGACGTCTTCGCTGTACGGGCCGGTGTACCGCTCCCAGACGTTGACGCCGACGGCCCACAGCGCGTCCGGGTCGTCGACGATCGTGGCCCGGCCTTCGAGGGCGACCCCGCGCAGCGCGTCGTAGGTGTCGCCGGTTTCGACGAGCACGGTGACGCGGCCGTCGCGGCGCAGGTTCGCGGCCTTCTGCGACTTGGCCTTGGTTTCGAACCACAGCACCCCGTCGAGCACGGCGTACCACATCGCGACGAGGTGCGGCTGGCCCGACGGCCCCAGGGTGGCGAGGGTGGCGACGCGCTGCTCGTCGAGGAACCGGCTGACCTCGTCCGCGGACATGACGATCTGCGCGCGTTGGTTCACCCGTGCTCCTCCGTGAGAGATAGTCCAGAATGAGACTATGTCTCAGAGTGAACCGGAAGGCCTGGCCGTCCGCAAGAGGCGGGCGACGAACGCCCGGATCGCCGCGTCGGCGGCCCGGCTGGCGGGACGGCACGGCGTCACCGGCACGACGGTCGAGCACATCGCGGCGGACGCCGACGTCGCCCGCGCGACCTTCTTCCGTTATTACGACACCAAGGAAAGCGCGGTGGCGGCGGGGATCACCGGCCCGTGGCTGACGTTGGTCACGGCGGCGATCGCCCGGCAGCCGGCCGAGCTGTCGCCGAAGCAAGCACTGGTGGTGGCGTTCGCGGAGCTGGCGGCGGAATTCCCGGCCCACGAGGACGCGATCCGCGAGCTGGCCCGCCTGACCCGGACATCGGCGACGCTGGCGGCGTGGACGGCGCAGACGTACCAGCGTTACGAGCGGGCCATCGCGGAGCTGCTGGCCTTACGGTTCCAGGACGCGCCGGAGGGCGATCCACGGCCCCGGATGCTGGCGGCCCTGGCGATGGCGGCGGTCCGCATCTCCCTGGACGACTGGGTCGGCGGCGAGGGCCCGCTGCCGGACCTCATCGGCCGCGCACTGGACGCGATCTCGGTGGCGGGGTAGGCGGCTCGCGGGAGTGGGGCCGTAGCCGGCGTGGCTGGCGTGTGACTCGCGTGGCTGGGTGCGCATCTCGCGTGTTCGGTGGGGCCGCACGCGTGATCGCAGGGGCATCTCGCGTGATGGGGACGCAACTCGCGTGGTTGGAGGGGCATCTCGCGTGATGGGGAACGCAACTCGCGTGATTGGGCACGCATCTCGCGTGATTGGGGGCGCATCTCGTGTGATTGGGGGCGGATCTCGTGTGATTGGAGGGGCGACTCGTGTGATTGGGGGGCGACACGGGTGGGGGTCAGATCAGGGGTTGGGCTCGGTAGTGGGCGATGCGGTCGGCCAAGCTCTGGGCGGCCGGGTCGCTCCGGTGGTGGGTGAGGAGGCGCTCGAGCGGGGCCAGGCGGTCCTTCGGGCGGACCGAGCCGACCGTCCCGGCCAGGTCGACCGCCTCCCCGCCGATCCGGGTGGCTTCGTCGACGTCGCCGCGGAGGGCGTGGTTCTGGGCCAGCATGATCAGCGTCAGCGAGCGGCTCCGGGCCATGTCGGCGCCGTACCGGTCGGCGGCCGCGGTCAGCTGGGTGATCGCCGCGCCGCTGTAGCGGGCCGCCGCCGCGGTGGCCAGCTCGGTCAGGACCGTGCCGCGCATGGCCGCCATGTCCGTCTCGCGGAAGAACGCCTCCCACGGCCTCGGTTCCGGCCACGAGTCCGCCGTCGCGAACGCGGCTTCGGCCTCCTCCAGCCGGGTCAGGGCCGAGTGCTCGTCGCCGGCCATCGCGCACGCCCACGCCTCGTTCGCCGCGAGGATCGCCAGGGCCCGGCGGGAGTCCGAGCGCCGCGCCGCCGCCCGGCCGCGGGCGAACTCGGCCAGCGCGCCGTCGACGGCTGCCCTGTTCGCGGCTTCGCCCCGGGCCTCCCGGAGAACCTGGTGGCGGTGCAGGTGCACGCGGCCGAGCCGGTAGCGGATGTTCGCGATCAGGCTGTCGTTGCCGGCCACGGCCGCGATGTCCAGCGCGCGCTCGAAGCGGCGCCGCGCCGGCTCGTCGCGTCCGATGTCGAACTCCGTCCAGCCCAGCAGGTTGTGCACGTCGGCCAGCACGGTGTACAGCCTGGCCCGCAACGGATCCGGCACCGTGCCCCAGTGCAGCAGCAGGCTCGCCGTCTTCACCACCTGGACGGCGTCCCGGCAGAACCCGCCGCCCTGCCGGTAATCCAGGGCCCGCAGAACTCCGACGGCCGCTTCCAACTGGGCCACGTCGGTGTCTTCGATGCCGATCGGAAGCGGAAAGCCATCACCTGTCGTCGTCACCATGACCTCACCTCGCGCAGGAGCGCACGCATGGTCGGGTTAGCGGCGCAGGGGTAATACCCAGAAGGGGCGGAAAAGAAACGGCCCTCACCCGTCAGGGGGGCGCAGGAACCGCGGGATCGGCAACCGGGCGCGGCCCGCCGGGCCGGCCGTCCCGGCGTGGCCTGCCGAGGCAACTCGACCGACCCGAACAGATCACGCCCCGAGTAAGCGCTTTCTCGATGATCGCCCGCCCCGGCCGAACCAGTTCGACTTCTTCGAAAGTATCGTACTTCCGGGCAAATCATTGCTGGTTGACGCCCGTCCGCGCGCGGACTTATCGTGCTTGAACCGATTCGGAGGTCCGCGAGTCCGTTCGCCGCGGAGACGTCACCCTGCCCGGAAAGGCCCCTTCGAAGGAGATCGGATGACCCTCTTGCGCACCGGCCGCCTCGCCACGGCGGCCCTGATCCTGGCGACCGTGGTCCTGCCCGCCCCGGCGGCTTCGGCCGCGAACTCCCTCGGCATGCTGGGCGCGGACGTCTCGACCGTCCAGCGGGCGCTCGACCTCGGCGCCAAGTACACCGACGCGGCCGGGGTGGCCCGCGATCCCCTGGACATCCTGAAGGGCGCGGGCGTCAACTACGTGCGGCTGCGCGTCTGGAACAACCCGCGCAGCGGCTACAACAACAAGGCCAAGGTCCTGCAGTACGCCCGCGCGGTGAAGGCCAAGGGGCTCAAGCTGCTGGTCGACTTCCACTACTCCGACACGTGGGCCGATCCCGATACGCAGACCAAGCCCGCCGCCTGGGCGTCGCACGCCATCGGCCGGCTGCAGACCGACGTGTACGACTACACCTACGACGTCTGCGCCGGATTGAAGGCCCAGGGCGCGACGCCGGACAGCGTGCAGATCGGCAACGAGATCAACGTCGGCATGCTGTGGAACGACGGGAAGGTCGTCGACAACGACTTCACGAACCTCAGCCTGCTGCTCAAGGCCGGCTACGACGCCACCAAGGCGTGCAACGGCGGCACCCAGGTGGTCGTCCACACCGCCGACGCCGACAGCGACGCCCACGCCCGCTGGTTCTACGACGGCATCCGGGCGAAGGGCGTCCCGTGGGACATCACCGGCTTGTCCTACTACTGCTACTGGCACGGCACGATGGCGACCATGGCCGGCGTGGTGTCCGACGTGCGGTCCCGGTACGGCAAGCCGGTCGTCCTCGCCGAAACGGCCTACCCGTACACCCCGGCCGACGACGACGGCACCCCGAACGTCATCTCGGCCGCGCAGCCGTGCGCGGGGTACCCGGCCACGCCGGCCGGGCAGGCGGCGAACTTCACCGCGGTCCAGGACACCGCCCGCGCGGCCGGTGCGATCGGCGTCTTCTACTGGGAACCCACCTGGTACGCGGTGACCGGCAACGGCTGGGACCCGGCCGACATCGCCGGGTCCGGCAACGGCTGGGAGAACCAGGCCGTCTTCGACCGCTCCGGCCGGTTCAACGCACAGGTTCGCTGGCGGCCGTGAAAACGCTTTCTCAACCGAGGAGGCGGCGAGCTTAACGTTAAGCAGTTTGACCGGTTTCTGTCTCGTGGCCGGTGTTCCGCCCGGGTTCCGCGTGTTACCGTGGGAGCGCTCCCAGCCTGAAACTTTCCTGTCGAGTGGCTCTCCAGGAGGTCGGTAATGAACTGGCGATTCCTCCGCGTGCTCGTGGCCGGCCTGCTGCTGGCCGCCTGCGCCGTCGCGGCTCCGGCCGGGACTGCCGCGGCCCGCGCGGCCGCGCCCACGCGGGTCATGGCGCTGGGTGACTCGATCACCGGGTCGCCCGGCTGCTGGCGGGCGTTGCTGTGGAAGCACCTCCAGGACACCGGCCACACCGACGTGGACTTCGTCGGCACCCTGCCCCCGCAGGGCTGCGGCTTCACCTACGACGGCGACAACGAGGGCCACGGCGGGTTCCTCGCCACCGGCATCGTCCGCGACAACCAGCTGCCCGGCTGGCTGTCGGCGACGCACCCGGACATCGTCCTGATGCACCTGGGCACCAACGACGTCTGGAACAACATCCCGGCGAGCACGATCCTCGACGCCTACACCACGCTCCTGGGTCAGATGCGCGCTGCCAACCCGGCGACCAAGCTGGTCGTCGCGAAGATCATCCCGATGAACCCCGCCAATTGCGCCGCCTGCGGCCAGCGGGTCGTCGACCTGAACAACGCCATCCCCGGCTGGGCGCAGGCGCATTCGACGGCCGCGTCGCCGATCACCGTCGTCGACCAGTGGACCGGGTTCGACACCGCCGCCGACACCGGTGACGGCGTGCACCCGAACAACACCACCGGCATCCAGAAGATGGAGAGCCGCTGGTACCCGGCGCTGGTGGCCGCCCTCGGCACCGACACGCCCGCCGCGACCGGCCTGCACGTCGACGGCACCCGGATCCTCGAGGGCAACGGGAATCCGTTCGTGATGCGCGGGGTGAACCACGCGTACGTCTGGTACCCGAGCCAGAACCGGGCCTTCGCCGACATCAAGTCCTTCGGCGCCAACACGGTCCGGGTCGTCCTCGGCAGCGGGCAGCGGTGGGGACCGACGCCGGCCGCGGAGGTCACCAGCGTCATCGGGCAGTGCAAGCAGAACCGGCTGATCTGCGTCCTGGAGGTGCACGACACCACCGGGTACGGCGAGCAGAGCGGGGCCGCCACCCTGGACCAGGCGGCGAGCTACTGGATCAGCGTCGCCAGTGCGCTGAAGGGCCAGGAAGACTACGTCGTGATCAACCTGGGCAACGAGCCGTTCGGCAACGACCAGCAGGTGAGCGCGACCTGGCCGACGGCGACGGGCAACGCGGTCAAGCGGCTGCGGGCCGCCGGGCTGACGCACCTGCTGATGGCCGACGCGCCGATGTGGGGCCAGGACTGGCAGAACATCATGCGCGACAACGCGGGCACGGTGTTCGCCGCCGACCCGCAGCACAACACCGTCTTCTCCATCCACATGTACGGCGTCTACGACACCGCGGCCGAGATCAACGCCTACTTCGACGCCTTCCGCACCGCCGGGCTGCCCCTGGTCGTCGGCGAGTTCGGCAACATGCACACCGACGGCAACCCGGACGAGGACACCATCATGGCCCAGGCGCAGGCCCGCGGCCTCGGCTACCTCGGCTGGTCGTGGAGCGGCAACAGCAGCGACGTCGCCTACCTCGACATGACGAACAACTTCGACCCGGCCGGCCTGACGACCTGGGGCCAGCGGTTCCTCAACGGCACCGACGGCGTCCGCCAGACGTCGAAGGAAGCCACCGTCTACGGCGGCGGCCAGGCGGACACCCAGGCACCGTCCGTTCCGGGCACCCCGGCCGTGTCGGGCGTGACGTCGAGCGGTGCCACGCTGAGCTGGACGGCTTCGACCGACAACGTCGGCGTCACGGGCTATGACGTCCTTCGCGCGCCGGGGGCGAGCGGTGACACGTTTGCGGTGGTGGGGTCGACGGCGACGACGTCCTACACCGACAGCGGGCTGGCCGCTTCGAGCACGTACCGGTACCAGGTGCGGGCCAGGGACGCCGCCGGCAACACCTCGGCCGCTTCCGGCGCCGCTTCGGTGACGACGAGCGCGGGCGGCGGGACCGGGGCGTGCAAGGTCGCCTATTCCGCGTCGAACTGGGGTGGCGGCAACGGGTTCACCGCCAACGTCACCATCACGAACACGGGCACCGGCGCGCTCACGGCCTGGACACTGGGGTTCACCTTCGCCGGCGGCCAGCAGGTGACCCCGCCCGGCTGGGGCGCCACCTTCGCCCAGTCCGGCAGTGCCGTCACCGCCAAGAACCTGAGCTGGAACGGTTCGCTGGCGCCGAACTCCTCGACCGGCATCGGCTTCAACGGCACGTTCTCCGGTGCCAACCCGGCGCCGACGGCGTTCACGCTCAACGGCAACGCCTGCACGACCGGCTGAGTCCACTTTGGACGAAGTCTTCCTGCACCGAACCCGGAACGGAGGAACCATGCGTGACTTCGGCAAGCGGCTGGTCTTCGCCGCCACCGGCCTGGTCGTGGCCGGGCTGCTGCCCGCCCCGGCCGCCGGCGCGGCCGCCGCTCCGCAGCTCGACCGGCTGAACCGCGGGGTGGTCAGCGTCCACACCGCACAGGGCAACACCGTCGGCTGGCGCCTGCTGGCCGGCGACCCGGCCGGCGTGGCGTTCAACGTCTACCGCGACGGCGCCAAGGTGACCGCGAACCCGGTCAGCGGGCCGACGAGCTTCGTCGACGCGGGCGCGCCCGCCGGGGCCCGGTACACCGTGCGGGCGGTCGTCGGCGGCGTCGAGCGGATGTCCGCCTTCGCCGCGGAGGACTCGCTGACCTTGCAGAGCGGTCTCGCCGCGAGCACCCGGGACGTCCCGATCCAGCCGCCGTCCGGCGGCACGACGCCGTCGGGGGAGAGCTACACCTACACCGCCAACGACGCCAGTGCCGGTGACCTCGACGGCGACGGCCAGTACGAGCTCGTGCTGAAGTGGGATCCGACCAACTCGAAGGACAACTCGCAGTCGGGCTACACCGGCAACGTCTACGTCGATGCCTACCGGCTCGACGGCACCCGCCTCTGGCGGATCGACCTCGGGCGCAACATCCGCGCCGGCGCGCACTACACGCAGTTCCAGGTCTTCGACTACGACGGCGACGGCAAGGCCGAGGTGGCGATGAAGACCGCCGACGGCACCCGGTCGGGCACCGGCCAGGTGATCGGCAGCGCGAGCGCCGACTACCGCAACTCGAGCGGGTACGTCCTGTCCGGCCCGGAGTTCCTCACCGTGTTCAACGGCCAGACCGGTGCCGCGGTGTCCACGGTGAACTACGACCCGCCGCGCGGCACGGTGTCCTCGTGGGGCGACAGCTACGGCAACCGCGTCGACCGGTTCCTCGCCGGGACGGCGTACCTGGACGGCTCCCGCCCGAGCCTGATCATGAGCCGCGGCTACTACACCCGGACCGTGATCGCCGCTTGGGATTTCCGCAACGGCGCGCTGACGAAGCGGTGGACGTTCGATTCGAACTCGGCCGGCTCGCAGTACACCGGCCAGGGCAACCACCAGCTGGCCATCGCGGACACCGACGGCGACGGCCGCGACGAGATCGTCTTCGGGGCGATGGCGATCGACGACAACGGCAGTCCACTGTGGAACACCCGCAACGGCCACGGCGACGCCATGCACGTCGGCGACCTGATCCCGGCGCGGGCCGGCCTGGAAGAGTTCAAGGTGGACGAGGACAAGTCCAAGCCCGCCGCCTGGATGGCCGACGCGAGGACCGGCCAGATCATCTGGCAGAACGCCTCCTGCAACTGCGACAACGGCCGCGGCGTCTCGGACGACATCTACGCCGGCAGCCCCGGCGCCGAGTCGTGGTCGTCCGCGGTGTCCGGGTTGCTGAACACCAGCGGCCAGAACATCGGGCGCAAGCCGTCGTCGGCGAACTTCGTCATCTACTGGGACGGCGACGCTCAGCGCGAGCTGCTGGACGGCACCCACATCGACAAGTACGGCACCGGCGGTGACACCCGGCTGCTGACCGCCTCGGGGGTGCACGCGAACAACGGCACGAAGAGCACGCCGTCGCTGCAGGCCGACCTGTTCGGCGACTGGCGCGAGGAGGTCGTCTGGCCGACGTCGGACAACCGCGCGCTGCGGATCTACTCGACCACGGACGCGACGAGCATCTCGCACGTGTCGTTGATGCAGGACCGCCAGTACCGGGAGGCCGTCGCGTGGCAGAACACGGCGTACAACCAGCCACCCCACGCCGGCTTCGCGCTCGCCCGCTGACGGCGGTGGCCCGCGCGGAGATCAATTAGGGTGGGTGGTGCCTGGGGGAAGGCGA
This sequence comes from Amycolatopsis sp. NPDC003861, assembly GCF_053605405.1. NCBI lineage: Bacteria > Bacillati > Actinomycetota > Actinomycetes > Pseudonocardiales > Pseudonocardiaceae > Amycolatopsis > Amycolatopsis sp. NPDC003861. Next base: position 15,377 of record NZ_JBSGJD010000066.1, on the reverse strand, counting down.
GAACGAGGAGCAGCCGTGCCCACATTGACCGAATTGCCCCGGTGGACGATTCGGACCGCCGGTGACCAGGCCACCTTCACGCCCACGGGCCCCGAAGCCGCGGCACCCGGGATGTCGCGCGGGCTGGTCCTGCGCGAGGAAGACCTCCCCGGCTTCGCCAAGGCGCTCGGCGAGGTGATGAAGCTGCCGACCTACTGGACGGCACGCGCCCGGGCGGGCCGGCCCGCGCTCGACGGCGAGCCGGCCTGGTCGGCGCCCCGGCACGACCCGGCGGACGGCCTCGTCCACGTCGACGGCCCGTGCCACGGCTCGGGTGCCTCCTTCACCGTCGACCTGGCCGACGTCCGCGCCCTGCGGGTCCGGATCGCCGCCTACCTGCACCAGCGGGGGTTCGAGGCCCGGTCCGGCGGGTAGCCCGGTGGCACCCGCGGGAACAGGGAGACGACATGGCCATCCGGCTCGGCAGCACCGTGCTCAACTGCACCGACCTCGACAGGATGACCCGCTTCTGGGGCGCGGCGCTGGGCCTCGAGCCGTCCTCCGAAGACGACGGCTTCCGCCTGCTGCGCGGCCGGTACGTCAACCTTTCCCTGCAGCGATCCTCGGCGCCGGTGTCCGCGCGCGACCAGATGCACCTCGACCTCTACACCGACGACCAGCGGCACGAGGTCGACCGGCTGATCGGCCTGGGGGCGCGGTTCGTGCGGCACGTCGACGACGATCCGGCCGACGACTGGGTCGTCCTCGCCGACCCGGAGGGCAACCTGTTCTGCGTCTGCGCGAAACCGGCGGAGGAGGTCCGCGACCCCGCGGTCCGGGCGGCTGCCGGCCCGGCAGCGTAGTCTCGGTCTGTGCCGATGCCGACCGAGCGGGACAGCAGACCCCGCGACCACGTGTGCCGGGGATACCGGCGGCGCGGCGAATTCGTGTCCCACGCGCAGGAGTTCCTGGCCGAAGGGCTGGCCGCCGGCGAGCGGGTGCTCTACGTCGCCCCTGGTGACGAGGCCGCGCTGACCGGGCAGCTGCGGGCGGACGAGCGCTGCGACGAAGGCCTGGACAGCGGCGCGGTCCAGGTCGCTTCGGTCGACGCGACGTACGCCATGGGAGCCGTCGTCGACCCCGCCGGCCAGGTCGAGCTCTACACCGCGGCGACCTCCGACGCGCTGGCGGCCGGGTTCACCGGGCTGCGGGTCGCGGCCGACGTGACGTCGCTGGTGCGCACCCCGGCCCAGGTGGACGCCTTCGCCCGCTACGAGCACCTGGTGGACCACTACATGGCCGGCCACCCGATGTCGGCGATGTGCGGCTACGACGTGGCCGAGCTCGGCGGCGCCGTCGTCGCGCAGCTGGCGTGCATGCACCCCACCGACTACGACGGCGGGACCCGGTTCCACCTGCACGGCCACGCGCGCGGCGGCAGCGCCGCGGCGCTCGACGGGGAGCTGGACCTGGAGTCTCGCGGGAGCTGGCCGCTGGCGCTGGAGCGCGCCGGCCTTCGGTCCGAAGGAGGAACGATCGCCATCGACGCCGCCGGCCTCGACTTCGTCGACCACCGCAGCCTGGTCGCGCTGGCCGACTACGCCGAGCGGCACGCCACCACGGTGGTGCTGCGGACGAAACTGTCCACGCCGGCGCGGCTCCTGGAGCTGCTGGACCTGCCCGGCGTGCGCGTGGAGCGTGCCGCATGAACGTCCAGGGCTACGACCACGCCGCCGTCCACTACAGCGGCGACGAGGACCTGCTCGCCGTCGCCGTGCCGTTCCTGGAAGGCGGGCTGGCCGGCGGCGAACCGACGCTGGTGTCGCTGGAGCCGGAACGCGCCGAACTGGTGCGCGCCGCCCTGCCGTCGTCGGCGCGGGTGGAGTACCTGTCCACCAGTGACCTGTACGCGCGGCCCGCCGCGGCGATCAAGTCCTACCGCGAGCTGCTGGCCGGGTTCGTCGCCGGTGGCGCGGCCGGGATCCGCATCTTCGGCGAGATCCCGCAGGCGGCGATCGACACGTCGTGGGACTGGTGGGCCCGCTACGAAGCGGCGGTCAACCACGCCTACGGCGAGTTCCCGCTGCGCAGCATGTGCGCGTACGACACCCGGACGACGCCTCGCCACGTCCTCGACGACGTGGCCCGCACGCACCCCTTCGTCGCCACGGCCGGCGGCGGGCACCGGACGAACACCGGCTACGTCGACCCGCTGTCGTTCCTGACCGATCCGCGGCCGATGGCGCCGCTCCCGATCGAAGGCACCGCCCCGCTGGCCGACCTCGCCGACCCGCGGCCGTCGGACGCCCGCCGGGCGGTGCTGGCCACGGCGCCGGTGGACCTGCCCGCGGACGAGGTGGACGACCTCGTGCTGGCGGTCAGCGAGATCGTGGACAACGCGCTCCGCCACGGCCACCCGCCGGTGCGGGTGCGGATCTGGGCCGGGGCGGGGCAGATGGTCGTTTCGGTGCACGACGCCGGGGCCGGGCCGGCCGATCCGTTCGCCGGGCTGCTGCCGGCGGACCGGAGCATCGGCGGCCGCGGGCTGTGGATCGCGCACCAGGTCTGCAGCGAGGTGACGCTGCACCGCGACGAGACCGGCTTCACGGCTCGTCTCACCGCGGGCCGTCCCTGGTGACGGTGGATCAGGCGCAGCGCGGCTGGCCCGGGCAGCTCCGCAGCAGCTTGACGACCGGCGCGGCCGGGATCGGCCCGTCTGGTTCCGGCATCCCCTGCGGCCAGGAGATCGACAGCGCGATCGCCGAGGAATTGTTGCGGTAGTTCGTCTCCAGCAGCGTCCGGTCCGCGTTCACCGTGTTCACCAGGTCGTACGTCCCGGTCGGGACGCGGGTGATGTCCAGCCACTGGAAGTCCACGGTGAACTTGTAGTCGTCGCCCGAGCCGACCGAAATCCCTTCGAGCACTTCCAGGGCCGTGGGTTCGTGGTGGCGGCACATGTTTTCGCGCAGGGTCGCCGCGAGGTCGGCGTCGGGTCCGGTGTCGCCCGGGACGTGGGCCAGCAGGGCGGCGTCGTGCACCTCGAACCGGTCGCCGAGGCAGAAGCCGTTCTTGCGGTCGGTGACCACCGTCTTGCCCTGCCGGGAAACCAGCGCGAAGTGCTCGAAGTTCATCAGGTGCCAGTGCTGGTGGGCGAGCGCCGGTTCGTAGTACGTGAACGCCCCGGTGGCCCGCTGTGCCGCCGCGTAACTGCCCGGGATCGCCCCGGTCGTGCCGATGCGCAGCGCCTGCCGGACCGTCATGTTCGCCTGCTGCGTGGTGTCGCGGCGGCCGTACAGCAGGAGCGGCCCGTCGCCGACGTTCTCCTCCGAGCTGGTGAACCGCAGCCGGACGGCCTTCGCCGCCGACGGCGCGACGCAGGGGCCGTTGGGCGCGGCCGGGTCGATCACCGGGCAGACGTCCCAGGCCGTGCACAGCGGGAGGAGCCCGGCACTGCCGCCGGCGCACCCCGGCGGGGCCTGGCGGAGGTCGGGGAGGAGGAAGTCCGGCCCGGTGTCGGCGCGGGGAGCGGAGGCGGAAACGGTGGCCGTGAGGGCCACGAGCGCCAGTACCGCGAATTTCTTGAGCAAGAGCGGGCCGTCCTGTCCGGTATTCCGATCGCGGTCAGTCTAGGGCGTCCGCAATTCCACCGGGCGACACCGTGTCGTCACACGATCGACTGAGTGTCCCGCGGTTTCCCGGTTCCGGTCAGTAGCGTGCGGCGAACTCCCCGCCCGAAAGGACTGCACCGCATGTCGACGACCACCGCAGATTTCCGTGGAGCCGGCTCGCCGGCCGTGGGGCCCGCCGGAACCGGGGGGATCACGCTGGTCTGCGGCACGCGGCCGGAACTGATCAAGCTGGCGCCGCTGATGCGGGTGTTCGGCGACGAGTGCGCCGTCGTCTACACGGGACAGCACTACGACCGCTCGCTGTACTCGCGCATCCGCGCGGATCTGCCGCCGTCCGACCGGTTCCACGAACTCGGCGTGGGCGCCGGCCGCCGCGGCGGCCAGCTCGGCCGGACGATCAGCGCGGTCGACGAGGTCCTCGCGGACCGGCCCGGCCGGGCGGTGATCGTCCAGGGCGACACGACCTCGGCGCTCGCCGGCGCGCTGGCGGCCAACGCGCACGACCTCCCGCTGGTGCACGTCGAAGCCGGGCTGCGCAGCCACGACCGGGCGATGCCGGAGGAGCACAACCGGGTGCTGATCGACCACCTCGCCGACCTGTGCTGCGCGCCGACCGAGCTCAACCGGGCCCACCTGCTGGCGGAAAACGTGCCGGAGGACCGGATCACCGTCACCGGCAACACCGTCGTCGAGGCACTGCAGGCCGCGCTGCCGTCCACAGAGGACCGCCGGGCGGTGCTGTCGGCCCGCGGCCTGGAGCGCGACCGCTTCGTCCTGGCGACGATCCACCGCCCGGAGAACGTCGACGACGCCGCGCGGCTGGCGGTGATCCTGCACGAGCTGGGCCGCCTGCCGCTGCCGGTGGTGTTCCCGCTGCACCCGCGCACGGCCAAGAGCATCGACCGGTTCGGCCTGCGGCACCTGCTGGAGCCGCTGGTCGAGCTGGAGCCCCAGGCCTACCCGGCGTTCCTCGCACTGGCCGCGGAGGCGGCGGTGCTCGTGTCGGACTCCGGTGGCATTCAAGAGGAAGCGAGTGTCCTCAAGCGACCGGTGGTGGTGGTCCGGCGCAGCACGGAGCGCCCGGAGATCGCCGGCACGTTCGGCACCCGGGTGCTCCCCGGCCCGGGCATCGGCGCGGAGGTGGCCCGCTGGCTCGACGACGTGGCCGCCCACCGCGAGCGCCTCCACCACCTCCCCTCCCCGTACGGCGACGGATCCGCCGCCACCCGCATCGCGACGGCCCTCGCCGCCCTCCTCGATCAGCGAGCCGGGGCGGCGGCGGGCTGATCCGCCAGCAGGGAGACCACGTCGTTGGCCAGCCGGACGCTCGAGTTCCAGCTCGTGACGTCCGGGTAGACGTGCGCGGTGGTGGCCAGCAGCAGTCCGGTCCCCTCCACGGTCACCGCCGGGCGCTGGGCCAGGTATCCCAGCGGGTACACCGGTTCCACGAACGGTGCCTTGAACACCCGGACCTCCTCGACGTCGTCCGCGCTGAGCTGCGGGTACAGCTGCCGCAGCTGTGCCGTCCAGCGCGCCGCGATCGCCGTGTCGTCGTCGCGGTACAGCGGGGAGCCGCGGTCCGTGTAGTGCATGACGTACGCCAGGTGGCGGCCGTCGTGCACGCCGGCCAGCGCGGACATCGCCACGACGCCGTCGAACTCCGTGCCCGAGTGCAGCACCGGTGTCCAGTAGTGCTCGGTGACCGGCTTCCGGAGGAAGAACACGCCGTCGACCACGCCCTGGTATGGCAGCTCCACCTGGGGCAACCGGGCGGCGAGCGCGTCGTCGGCGATGCGCCGCAGCAACGGCAGCGGCACCGTCGAGATCACGTGGTCGGCTTCCAGGACCTCGCCGTCGGCCAGGGTGACGACCGAACGGCCGTCGCCGCTGCTCAGCCGCCGGACGGGCGTCGACGTGCGCACCACGCCGCCCTCGCGCGAAATCGACGTCCGCAGGGCGTCGATGATCGCCTTGTAGCCGCCGTCCGGGTAGCCGCGGGTGGCGACGTTGCGCTCGCGGCCGAGCCGCTGCCACAGGTACAGCGCCGGCACATCCCCGAACGACGACCCGAACTTCGAGCCGAACATCGGCGCGAAGAGCCGCTCCCAGACGACGTCGCCGTAGAGCCCGCGCAGCCAGTCCTCGGTGCGGAGCGTGTCGAGGTCGCGGCCCTGCCCCAACCGGCGCAGCAGCAGCGAAACCACGCCGAAGCGCACGCGGTCGTGCAACCGCAGCGGGGAGAAGCGGAGCAGGTCGAGCGGGGAGTTGAAACCGTGGTGGCGGCCGTCGACGACCATGCCCATCGTCGTCTCCCGCCACCGCACCGCGTCCCGCAGGCCGACTTCGCCCAGCAGGGCCAGCAGGCTCGCGTCCGACGGCATGATGCAGTGGTAGAAGCGCTCGATCCACCGGTCGCCGTGGGCGAAGAACGTGCCCAGGCCGCCGAGCTGGTCGCTGCTCTCCAACAGGGTGACGCGGGTGCCGCGGCGGGCGAGGCGGTGGGCGGCGGCGAGGCCGCAGATGCCGCCGCCGATCACGGCGACGTGCGGGGAGTCGGGAGAGGTCACCGGGTCACAGCTTCCGGTAGGGCGCCGGGCTGAGCCGGTCGCGGGCGAGCAGTTTCAGGTATTGCACGACGGTCCGCCGCAGCTTCAGCTTGCTCGGCCCCTGCTTGCGGTCGTACCGCAGGGCCAGCGGGACCTCGGTGATCACCGGGCGGCAGTGGCGCAGCTTGAGCAGCAGCTCCACCATGCAGGCGAACCCCTGCTCCTCGATGAGCCGCTCGCCCCAGTGCGCCGACGCCCGCGCCAGCAGCGACGCCCGGTAGGCGCGGTAGCCGCTGGTGAAGTCCCGGACGCCGTCGACGTCGAGGGCGCGGTGGAACAGCTGGGCCGCGCCGCGCGAGAGCAGCCGCCGCCCGAACGGAGCGGTCCGGTCGTCGCCGCCCGGGACGAACCGGGAGCAGATGGCGACGTCCGCGCCGGCGGTGATCTCCGCCTGCAGCGCGCGGATCAGCGACGGGTCGTGCGTGTCGTCGGCGTCCATCACGACGACGACGTCGTCGGGGCCGGCTTCCTCCAGCGCCGCCCGGAGCCCGGACTGCACCGCGCGGCCGAGCCCGAGGTTCACCAGGTGCCGCACGACGCGGACGTCGAGCCCGCCGTAGCCGGCCTCGGCCACCGCGACGGTGGCGTCGGCCGAACCGTCGTCGACGACCCAGACGGTGACCTTTTCGGTGCGGGCCACGTCGGCGAGCCGGTGCAGCAGCGGCGGCAGGGACGCTTCTTCGTTGAACGCGGGCAGCACGACGTGCGCCCGTCCGCCGGTCCGGCCCGCGGTGGGGTCTCCTCCGGTGCGGTCCGGTTCGGACAGTGTGGCCAGGGTGGTCTCTTCGCGTGCCACGGTTCCCCTCGTCTCGTCTTTGCGCATCACCCGGCCGGAATCGGGTTTCGTGCGGCCGTCGAGTCCTATTCGGCTATGTTGTGTGGTTTCTTTAGTGGCCCCGGAAGTCCCTCGGAAGGATGCGTGTCATCAGAATTACTTGGTGTTCCCGAAAATCATCGGATCGGGTTGGTGGGCCGCCCCGATCGAGTGCATTTCCGGGGACGCGCGGAAAAATTCACCCGATCGAGCCGGTGTTGCCTCGAATGGCTGAGTCGTGAAGAAAGCGAGAATGGAATCCTCATGTCAAGTAGAGGTCGAGACCGGTGACTGAACTCAGAGACACGGTCGTCACCGAAGCGGTGCCGGCGCAGCGGCGCGTCCGCACGGGCGACCGGCCGCGCGACGCCGTCCGCTCCCGCCCGTTCCTCGCCCGGGTCAACGCCGTGGCCGTGCTGCTCGTCGCCGTCGACGGCGCCGCCTGGCTGACCGCGGTGCTGCGGACCGGGCCCGGCCCGGCGTGCGCGGTGGTGACCGCCGCGGCCCTCGCCGGGGCGCGCGTGGCCGGCCGCGTCCACCGCCGCCGCCTCTGGCTGTCCTGGCTGCAGGACCTCCCGCGTTCGGTCACCGCCACCGCACTGGCGTTCGCGCTCGTCACCGGGTTCGGCCTGGTGGCCGGGGTGGACGGCGACGACACGGCCCGGATGCAGGAGGTCGTGCTGTGCTTCGCCGTGCTCAGCGAGGCCGTCCGCCCGGCCGTCTTCGCGTTCGGCCGGTGGGGGCGGCGCCGGCTGCGGCGCTGCGACCGGGCCGTCGTCGTGGGGTCCGGCCGGATCGGCGGCGAACTGGTCCGCACCATGCTGGAGCACCCCGAATTCGGGCTGCTGCCGGTCGGCGTCGCGGCGTCCGGCCGGGAGCCGGTGCCGTCCGGGCTGCCGGTCGAGCGGATCGACGGCGACCTCACCGGGGCCATCACCCGGCTGCGCGCGGGCACGGTGATCCTCGCCCCGGCCGACGACCGCGACCACGCGATCGTCGACGCCGCCATCACCGCCCACCGCCTCGGGTGCGTCACCCTGGTGCTGCCGCACCTGTTCGAGCTCTGCCCGGACGGCCCGGGCGTCGACCGCCTCCGCAGCTACCCGCTGGTGTGGCTGGGCGGCGCGCCGACCCGGCGGCCGAGCTGGTGGGTCAAGCGCGCGGTCGAGACGGCGCTGGCCGCGGCCGCGCTCGTCGTCCTCGCCCCGGTCATCGCGGTCTGCGCGCTCGCGGTCGCGGTGGAGAGCGGGTTCCCGGTGTTCTTCCGGCAGGTGCGGGTCGGGATGGACGGCGGCACGTTCGTCCTGTTCAAGCTGCGCAGCGTCCGGCAGGCCGCCGTCGACGATTCGCAGACGCGCTGGTCGGTCGCGGGGGACCGCCGGGTCGGCCCGGTCGGCCGCTTCCTGCGCCGGTCCTCTTTGGACGAACTGCCGCAGCTGTGGAACGTCGTGCGCGGTGACATGTCGCTGGTCGGCCCGCGGCCCGAGCGGCCGGTGTTCGTGCACGAGTTCTCCGCCGTCCACGACCTGTACTGGGCGCGGCACCGGGTGCCGACCGGGCTGACCGGGCTGGCGCAGGTGCACGGCCTGCGCGGGGACACCTCGATCGCGGACCGGGCGCGCTACGACAACTACTACATCGCGAACTGGTCGTTGTGGCTCGACGTCAAGATCATCATCCTCACGGTGGGAGAACTGCTGTGCCGAAGGCAACGCTGAGCCGCCGTCGTTCGGCGGCGTCCTGGACGGCCACGGTGGTGCTGCTGGCGAGCTGCCTGGCCGGCTGCGTCGCCAGCTCGGCGCAGGAGCTCGCCGCGCCGCCGCCGAAGCCCCTGGCGCCCTGCGCGTGGTGGTACGGGATCGGCCAGCCGCCGACGGCGCAGGAGATCGAGCTCGCGGCCAAGCGCTACCAGGTCGTCGTGCTCAACGCCGACCAGGGCGCGGCCATGCGCCGGCTGCACCAGCTCAACCCGCGGGTGAAGGTGCTGGTGTACAAGGACCTGTCGAGCACGCGCAACTATGCGGGCGCGGTCGACAGCGGCCAGGACGCGGTGTTCCTGCCGAGCGGGATCGGGTACGTCGCCGCGCAGGAGCACCACCCGGAGTGGTTCGCCCAGGACGTCAACGGCCGCCGGATCGAGTGGCAGGGCTACCCGAAGCACTGGCAGATGACGGTGTGGAACCCGGACTACCAGCAGGCCTGGACCGACGCCGTCGTCGCGGAAGTGAAGCGCGAGGGCTGGGACGGCGTCCTCGCGGACAACGACTTCAACTCCCTGAGCCACTACTCGTCCGCGGTGCTGGCGGGCACGGCGAACGTCACGGAGACCGACCGCAAGCTCCGCGACGGCCTGGACGCGTTCCTGGCCAAGGCCGGCGACGCCCTGACGAACGCGGACAAGCTCCTGGTGCCCAACGTGTCCGAGACGCACCTGGTGCCGGGCCGCTGGACCGCCCACTCCCGCTTCGGCGGCGCGATGGAGGAGAACTTCGGCTTCCGCGAGAACGGCGGCACCGGCGGGTTGCTGACGTTCCGCGGCAACGAGTTCCAGGAACTGCGCGCGCAGGCGGCGCTCGGCGAGTCCCTGCTGCTGCTGGTGACGCGGACGCACAACGCGCGTGAGGAGCGGTCCGGTTACGCGAGCGCGGCGTTGCTGGCGGGCCCGCGCACGTGCTGGACCCGCGCGACGACGGACGACTACCGCGACCCGGAGTGGTCGACGCTGCAGGATTCCGGGCTCGGCGAAGCGGTCGACGCGGCGAGCCGGCTGCCCAACGGCGTCTGGAGCCGCACGTTCACCAACGGCTGGGTCGCGGTCAACCCGACGGCGTCCAGCCAGACGGTGGTCCCCCCGGAGGGCCTCGTCAAGCCCGGCGCACCCCCGACCCCCACTTCGTCCCCCACGTCTTCACCCACCCCCACCACAACTTCGGCCCCACCCCCGCTCACCATCGAAGCCGCGGACGCGGTCGTCCTGGTCGACCCGCGCCAGCTGGTGAAGCGAGGAGCCTGGCGAGTCACCCGCGACGAGTTCCGAGTCGGCCGCCTCTGGGCCCGCTGACCCGTGTCGCCTCCAATCACGCGAGTTCCGGCTCGGATCACGCGAGTTCCGGCTCGGATCACGCGAGTTCCGGTGTCTGGAGGGGCACCACCCGTGATTGGAGGGTCAGCTCGCGTGATTGAAGGGTCGACACGATGTCGTCAGCTTCTCGTAGAGGGCGAGGTGACGGCGGGCGCAGGTCTCCGGGCGGTAGCGGGCGTGGGCGCGTTCGGCGAGGAGACGGCCGAGCCGGCCCGGGTCCGGCTCGGCGAACAGGGCGCGTAGGCGCGCGGCCAGGGCCGGGACGTCGCCCGGTGGGGCGAGGAACGCGGGGCCGCCCGGGACGTCGAGCATCGCGGGGACGCCGCCGGTGGCCGTCGCCAGGACCGGCTTGCCCGCGGCCATCGCTTCGGCCACCACCAGCGGCTGTTGCTCCATTGTGGACGGTAGGACCAGTGCGTCGGCGGCCGCCAGCAGCGCCGGGACGTCCGGCCGGAAGCCGAGGAACGTCACGCGCCCCGCCAGCGGCTCCTGCCGCGCGACCCGCTCCGCCGCCGCCCGCTCCGGGCCGTCGCCGACCACCGTCAGCCGCGCGTCGGAAGGCAGTACGCCCGGGAGGGTCAACGCCGCCAGCAGGTCGAGCAACCCCTTGCGCTCCACCAGAAGCCCGGCGAAGACGAGGTGCCGCACCGGACCCCGCGGCGGAGACGGCGAAGCCTCGGCGACGCAGTTGTCGACGTGCACGATCCGCCGCTCGGGCACCCGCAGGCGACGGCGCAGGAACGCCCCCATCGCGGCAGCCGGCACGATCGTCCGGTCCAGGATCCGCGCGACGACGGCGTCCGCGGCCAGCACCGTCCGCGTGTACGCCGACGGCCCCGCGGCTCCCCGCACACCCCGGAACCACGGCTCCGCGACGTCGTCGGGCACGCCGTGGTAGGTCTGGACCAGAGCCGGGCCGCGCCCGAACCGCAGGCCGGCGATCACCAGCCCCGCGCGCCGGTCCTGCGCGTGCACGACGTCGGGCCGCCACGCTCGCAGCGCCGCCCGCGCCCGGCCCGCCGCGGCGAGGTCCTCCTTGTCGGCCACCGCGAGTTCCTCGTGGAGGCCGTCGAGCAGCGAAGCTCCCCGCGCGGGCACGGGACCGAAGACGCGGACGTCGTGGCCGTCGGCGGCCAGCGTCGCGGCCAGCCGGACGGTGACGTCCACCGGGCCGCCGCGGTCCTGGGTGAGCAGATAGGCGATGCGGGTCACGAGAGGCGCTCCGACGGGGTGAGTTTGTCGACGAGGGCGGCGATCTGGTCGGTCATCCGCCCCCGGTCGAAGGACAGTTCCACGCGCCGGCGGCCGAGTTCGCCTTCGCGCCGGGCCAGCGCGGGGTCGGCCAGCCGCGCGGCGACGGCCTCGGCGAGCAGGCCGACGTCACCGGGCGGCACCATCGCGCCCGCGTTGGCGACGCTCTGGCGCATCCCGCCGACGTCGAACCCGACGACCGGCCGCGCGCACGCCATCGCTTCCAGCGGAACCAGCGCCATGCCTTCGGCGCGCGAGGGCAGGACGACGACGTCCGCGGCGGTGTACCAGACCGCGGGGTCGTCGGTGTGCCCCGGCCAGTGCACCGACGCGTGCCCCGCGACCGGGTGCCGCTCCCGCCAGAGCGGGCCCATCGGGCCGTCGCCGGCGAGGACGAGCCGCGCGTCCGGCAGCCGCCGGAGCACCGCGGGCCACGCCGACAGCAGCTGGTCCTGGCCCTTGAGCTCGGCGAGCCGGCCGAGGCAGACGGCGATGGGCGCGTGTTCCGGCAGCCCGAGCCGCCGGCGCGCGGCGGCCCGGTCGCCGGGGACGAACCGGGCGGTGTCGACGCCGTTGCAGACGACCTCCGCCTCGGCGGTCACCCCGGCGGCCCGCCCGGAAACGAGCTCGTCGTCGCTCACGCACACGAGGAGGTCGGTCCACCGCGAAGCGAACCGTTCCCACGCGGCGGACGCGCGCAGCAGCGGCCCGCTCGCCGACTCGAAGGACCACATGTGGGGCTGGAACACCGTGGGCCGCGAGCCGCGCACGGCCAGCCGCCCGGCCAGCCCGGCCTTGGAGCTGTGCAGGTGGACGACGTCGGGGTCGAGGCCGGCGAGCAGCCGGCGCAGCCGCAACGCTTCGGCGAACGAGCCGGGCCCGGGCGAGCGGCCGGCGGACCAGCTGCGCAGGGCGACCCCGTGCTCGCGCGCGCGGTCGGGGAGCCAGCCGGACGGCGGGCAGGCGATGGTGACCGACCACCCGCGATCGCGTTGGGCGACGGCGAGTTCCAGCACGACCGCGGCGACCCCGGCGGTGACCGGCTGGGTGACGTGCACGAGCTTCACCGGAGCCCTCCTCGCCGCAGTTCGGCGAGCGCACTGCGCTGCAACATCACCGTCGCCCCGGCGTACCCGGCGACGAGCACCACCGCCTCCGCCACCACCCCCGGCAGCGAGCCTCCGAACCACCGTCCGGCCACCACCGCCGGCACCGCGCCCGCCACGCAGGCCAGCGCCACGCGAACCGCCATCCCGCCCAGCTCCGCCACCGGCGGCGCCACGCCCACCCCGGCCAGCACCCGCCACGCGACCGGCACCACCAGCCACGCGGCCGCGAGCTGCACGACCGACACCGCCCCGATCCCGGCGTGCGTCAGCACCACCAGCCCCACCGCGAGCAACACCAGGTGCGTCGTCTCGAGCGCCAGATACCGCCGCACGTGCCCGGTCGCTTTCACCGCCTGGTACCAGATCTGCAGCAGGCAGATCCCCACGCCGTAGCCCGACAGCAGCACCAGCGGCCCGGCCGCCCCCGCCCAGCGCTCGCCCAGCAGCACGACGTGGCCGGCGAGGACCGCGAGCGCCAGGTACAGCCCGCCGGTCACCACGAGGACGGCCCGGGTGAACCGCGCGACCGCCCCGGCGAGCGGCGCCCCTTCCCGCCGCAGCCGCGTGAACACCGGGAACGCGACCGCGCCGAGCACGACCGCCACCATGATGTACGGCACCCACGCCAGCCGGTACGCCAGCGAGTAGACGCCGACCGCGTCCGGCCCGAGCACGTGCCCCACCGCGAAGTAGTCGACGTTCACCAGCAGCGCGCCCACGACCGCCGCCGGCCCGACCACGGCCACCCAGCCCAGGACTTCGCGCGCGGCCGCGGTGTCCCAGCACGGCCGGACGCCACCGCGGGCGAGCGCGCCGAACAACGGCTGCGACACCGCCGTGGCGAGCAGGCCGAGTACGAGGGACAGCGGCCCGGCGCCGGACACGGCGAGCACGACCGTCAGCGCCGCGCCCAGCACCGCGCTGCCGCCGTCGGGCAGCAGCCGCCGCCGGAAGTCGAGTTCCCGGTGCATCAAGCCCATCTGCACCCCGCCCGCCGCCGAGAACGGCAGGCCGAGCGCGGCCAGCCGGACCAGCCCGGCGGCGTCCGGCGTGCCGAGCAACGCCGTGAGCGGACCGGCCAGAGCCACCAGCGCCACGGCCAGGACGAGCCCGGCGCCGACGCTCAGCGTGAGCACCGTGCCCGCCGTCCGGCGCGGGTCGCGTTCGGTGCGCCCGATGACGTCGTAGACGCCGATCGACTGGACGACCTGGCCGAGGTTCACCAGCGCCACCGCGAGCGCCACGGCGCCGAGCTGGCCCTCGGTGAGCAGGGCGGCCAGCACCAGCGTGACCAGCATCTGGCTGCTCTTGCTGACGAGGTTGACCACGCCCAGCCACAGCGAGCCGCGGACCGCGCGGGTCCCGAGCGCGGCCGTCACGCGGCCCTCCTCGCGGCGACCACGGCGAGCACCCACGCCACGACCACCGCGGCTCCGTCCACGGTCACCGACGTCCGCGGCCCGAGCAATCTGTCCACCGTGTACAGATGGGCGAAGGGGACGGCGAGCGCGAGGACGGCCAGTCCGCCCGCACCCCACCCGGGTTCGCCCCGGTGGCGCCACCACAGCGCGGCCACCACGGCCATCGCGGGGACGGCGATGAGCACGTCACCGGGCTGGTGCACCACGCAGACGACCACGGCGAGGAGAGTCAGCAGATCGGCGACCGGCTCGTTCGCGCGCCGGACGAGCAGCGCGCTCGCGACGAGCACCCCGGCCAGTACCAGCAGCTCGGAGGGCGTCCAGCCGGTGACGCGGAAGACCACCGCGGCGACGTCGATGCGTTGCGCGGTCACGGAATCGACGGCGCCGTAGTCGGTGCCGCGGGCGTGACTGAGGTTCGCGAGGACGACGTCGACGAACGGCCCGATGCCGCCCCCGCGCACCACGAGGAGCACGACGACCGGCAGGCTGGCCGCCGCGGCGATGGCGGTGCCCAGCAGCGCGACCCGTCGCGAGCCGCGGGCGAACAGCAGGACGGCCAGCGGGAAGCCGTACTGCGGCTTGAGCCAGGCGAGCGCGAGGGCGACGGCCGCCCACCCGGGCCGGTCGCGCCGGGCGAGCAGGGCCCCGGCGGCGCCGAGGGCGATCAGCGGGTTGATCTGGCCGACGTAGAGTTGCGCCTTCCCGACCTGGCTGGTCACGAGCAGCGCGGAGACGACGGCGGTGGTGACGCCGAACGGCACCGGAACGTACCGCCGGACGGCGTGCGCGGTCAGCGCGGCGAGCGCGACGAGCAGCAGCAGCGAGAAGAGGGTGAACGCGACCGCGCCGACCCGGTAGCCGGGCAGGGCGAACGGGGCGTGCAGGATGAGGTGGTAGGGCTGGTAGAGGTTGAAGTCCTGGCGGACCGGCCAGTGCGCGAACATCGCGGCCGGGTCGTAGGGGTTGCCACCGGCGAGGAACTCGCGGATGGGGAAGTAGAGGGCGTCCCGGAAGTCCTGCAACCGCTCTTCGCCCGCGACGGCGGAGGTGGGCAGCGGGACCTGCCACGCGGGGGAGACGGCGTGCCAGGCGCTCACCACCCCGGCGAGCGTCGCGAGGAGCAGGACGAGACGCTGCTTGGGGGACATGCCGCGCTGTTCAAGGGCAACGCTCGGCTTCGAGGTCATGCCAGCACCACCGCCACCAGCACCGCGTCCACCGGCAGCACCCCGACCGCCGCGGTCAGCTCGGCCTGGTCGCGCCCACCCGTCGTCACCGCGACCACCGAGGCGCCCTCGCCGCTCTCCTCCGGCAGCCCCGCCGCCAGCTTGGCCGCGACCTCGGTCAACGACGGGGTCACCGGCACCACCCGCACCGGCCGTCCGGCCGCGCGGCACAGCACCGCCAGCCGGTCCGCCGCCGACGGGTCCTCCTCCCGCAGCACCGCCACCGGGCGACGCACGCCCGCCGCCGCCAACGCCCG